>JAQXRK010000232.1 GCA_029218485.1 bacterium
CCGAATGCCGTCAGGATGGGATTTCGTCCGCGCCGCTCTCGCTTGGGAATGTCACGCTGATCGCGGTTCCCTTGCCCGGCTCGCTTTTGAGATCGATCGTTGCGCCGTGATACATGGCCGCGTGCTTGACGATGGAGAGGCCGAGGCCGGTGCCGCCCGATTGTCTCGAATGGCTCCTGTCCACGCGATAGAACCGCTCAAACACTCTGGACTGGTGTTCCGCCGGGATGCCGATGCCCGTATCCTGCACCCGAATGCCGGCATGCCTGCCATCGTCGGTAATCACGATCTGCACCGAACCATCCGAAACGTTGTACTTGATCGCATTGTCGCAAAGGTTGTAAACGATCTCGTAGATGAGCCTGCGCACGCCGCTGATGTGCGCGTGCTTCCCGCTCACGGAAAGCCGCACGCCCCGGTTCTTCGCCGCCTCCTGCAGTGCGGATACGGCCTCCTCCGCGACCGCATACAGATCCACCGGTTCAAGCGCCGCTTGCAGACCCTCGTCCAGCTGGGACAGCCGGATGATATCCTCGATCAGCGCAACCAACCGCGTGGCCTCCTGATGGATATGGCCGATAAAGCGCGGCTGATCCTCGGGCTTCACCAGCCCGTTTTCGATCAATTCAGCGCTGCCGATGATGGATTGGAGCGGTGTCTTGAGCTCGTGCGACACGTTGGCCGTGAACTCTCTGCGGCTTCGCTCCAGAGAAGCCTGCTCGGTCACATCGAACGCGAGCAAGACCTCGCCCACGACGCTGCCGCCGGATTCCATGCGGCTGATATCGAATTGATACTCCCGGCCGCTCTGCTGCGCGCGGAACTCGCTGTGTCCATCCGCCATCGCGCGGCGCAGGGCCACGCTCATATCGTGGCTGCGGTCAACCTCCAGAAAATCCTGTCCGACGCAGGAACCGTCCGTCCCGAACAGGCGCTGCGCCGCCGGGTTGATGCTCAGCACCATGCCCTTGTCGTCGAGCAGCACAAGCCCCTCCTTCATGCCGGCGGTCGTTTGCTCGAACGCATCCGTCTTCTGTTCGAGCGTGCGCAGCTGCTCGTCGATCTGCAAGTGCTGCCGGTTGATCCGGTTGAGCAATGGGGAAAGCTCCTCATAGGCATCGTTGTCCAGCGGATGCTCCAAATCGATCCGGTTGAGCGGATCGACGACGCGCCCCGCCATCCGCCGCGCGAACACCGCGGACAGGATGATGGCGGCCAGCGCCACCACTGCGATCGGCTGCACCATGCCGAGCACGACGGTCAGCGCCGTCGCCTGACTGGTCGAGATGCGCAGGACCGAGCCGTCGGACAGCGCGGTTGCATAGTACAGCGTTTTTTCCGTCAGGGTAGAGGAATAGCGCGCGCTCTCGCCATCGCCCGTCTCCAGCGCCTGCCGGATCTCCTCGCGGTCGGCATGGTTTTCCATGCCGGCAGCATCCACGCTGGTATCGGCCAGCACGCGGCCGTCGGCGGCCACCCAAGTGAGGCGGTCGTCGCCCGCGCTCAGACCGGCCAGATAGTCGGCGCCGCTCTGCTCCACGGCCCTTGCCGCAAGGGCCAGCTCCGCCCTCAGTTGCTTTTCCTGCAGGCCCTCGGCATATTCAAACATGATGCCCAAAATGACGATCAGGCTCGCCAGCAGCGTCACCGCCGCCACCAGCAAAATGGATCGAAAAATCTTTCTGGTCATGGGTTTGCCTCCAGACGGTATCCCACATTGCGCACGGTTTCGATCATGCGGCCATACGGGCCGAGCTTCTGCCGCAGTGTACGGATGTGCATATCCACCGTTCGCGTTTCACCGCAATAATCCATCCCCCAGATATCGGAAAAGAGCTGGTCCCGCGTAAACGCCATGCCGGGATGGGACAGGAACGTGCGGAGCAGCTCAAACTCCTTGTACGTGAGCTGAACCCTCTCCCCATCCGCCCAGACGGTGCGCGCATCGAGGTCGAGGCGCAGCCCGCCCGCCTGCAGCGTATTGACGGATTGCCGCGGGGCGCAGCGCCGCAGAACCGCCTTGACGCGGGAGATCATCTCCATCATGCCGAAGGGCTTGACCAGATAATCGTCCGCACCGATATCGAGGCTCTGCACCTTATCGTACTCCATGCCCTTGGCCGTGGCCATGATGACGGGGATATCGCGCAGCCCGGGCGACGCCTTCATCCTCTTGAGCAGCTCCAGCCCATCGATGCCCGGCAGCATCATATCCAGCATCACAAGCTCCGGCTTTTGCTTTTCCGTTTCCAGAGCGTTCCAAAAGGAGAGGCCGTCCACAAAGCCTCTCGCCTCCAATCCTGCCGATTGCAGCGCGTACACCTCGATATCGCGGATGCCCGCATCGTCCTCTACACACCAGATCATACCGGTTCCTCCCTGTGAACGCCCGTAACGGAGAATACCACCCACGAGGCGATATTGACCGCGTGATCTGCGATCCGTTCAAAATATTTGGCGATCATCAGCAGATCCAGCGCGTATTCGCCATCGTCCGGGTTTTGGGCGATCATGCCGATGAGCGCGTGCTTGACCCGATCGAAGCAGCCGTCGACCACATCGTCCTCCGCCATAACGCTCTCCGCAAGCGCCGTATCGCGCTTAACATAGGCATCCACGCTGCCCGTGACCATCCGGCTGGCGGCTGCCGCCATCTGACCGATGTCCGCGCAGCCGGCAATCGTGCGGCCCTTGAGAAACCCGATGATCTCCGAGATGTCCGCGGCCTGATCGCCGATGCGCTCCATATCGGTGACCATCTTCAGCGCGGCGGAAATCTGCCTGAGATCGCGCGCGACCGGCTGCTGCTGCAGCAGCAGCTTCAGGCACATGGATTCAATCTGGCGCTCCATCCGGTCGATCTCCGCGTCGATCTGCGAAACCCGCGCCGGCAGCGTCTGGTCCCCCTCCATCAGCGCTCTGGACGCAAGCGCAATCGCTTCCTCGCACAGAGCGCCCATTTCAATCAGTTCCCGGTTGAGCAGGGAGAGCTGCTCGTCAAAACGGCTTCTCATTAACCAAACCTCCCCGTGATGTAATCCTCGGTTCGTTTATCCTCCGGCTGCG
>JAQXRK010000233.1 GCA_029218485.1 bacterium
GATATCGCCCTGTTCTCCGCGGGAGCCTCCACCTCGCAGCATTTTGCGCCCATCGTCGCTGCGTCCGGCGCGGTTGTCATCGACAATTCGAGCTGCTGGCGCATGGATCCCGATGTGCCGCTGGTCGTGCCCGAGGTCAACCCCGAAGCAATCATGGGATATCGGAAGAAGGGCATCATTGCCAATCCGAATTGCTCCACGATTCAGGCCATGGTTCCCCTCAAGCCTCTGAGGGATGCGTACGGTCTCAAGCGCGTGGTGTATTCCACCTATCAGGCGGTATCCGGCGCCGGCCAGAAGGGCTACATGGATCTCGTGAACGGGCTCAAGGGCGAAGCGCCGCAGAAATTCCCGCACCCCATTGCCGGGAACTGCCTGCCGCACATCGATGTGTTCCTCGATAACGGCTACACCAAAGAGGAGCAGAAAATGATCGATGAAACGCGCAAGATTCTCTCCCTGCCCGATCTGCGCGTCACGGCGACGACGGTTCGCGTGCCGGTATTCCACGGGCACAGCGAGAGCATCAACATCGAGTTCGAGCGCCCGTTCGATCTGGCAGAGCTGCGCGCGCTGCTCGAGAACACCGAAGGGCTCGTGGTTCTGGACGACGTTGCGAACAATGTGTACCCCATGGCCATCACCGCCGCGGATACCGATCCGGTCTATGTCGGCCGCATCCGCCGCGATTTCTCCGTTGAAAACGGCATCAACCTCTGGTGCGTTGCGGACAATATCCGTAAGGGCGCCGCGACCAACGCGGTACAGATTGCTCAGACATTGATTCAACAGTGGGAGGCGTAAAGCATGTCCGTGTTTCAGGGGTCTGCGGTCGCGATCATCACCCCGTTCCGGAACGGAACGGTTGATCTGACTGCTTTTACCCGCCTGATCGAGCTCCAGATTGCAAGCGGCACCGACGCGATTGTTGTTTGCGGGACGACCGGTGAATCATCCACCATGACCGTGGATGAGCGGCTTTCCGTGATCCAGTTCGTTGTCGAGCGCGTGGGCGGGCGTATTCCCGTCATCGCTGGTACCGGCGGCAACTGCACCGCAACGGTCATTGAAAGCAGCCGCGCTGCGGAGGCCATTGGCGTCGACGGGCTGCTGGTCGTGACCCCCTATTACAACAAGACTTCACAGGCCGGGCTCATCGCGCACTACATGGCGGTGGCCGACAGCGTGGATCTGCCGATCATCACCTACAACGTGCCCTCGCGCACCGGGGTGAACATCCTGCCGGCAACGATGGCGGAGCTGCTCAAGCACGAGAACATCGTGGGCACGAAGGAGGCCAGCGGCAATATCGAGCAGATTGTCAATCTGGCGGCGCTCTGCCCCGATTGCGACATCTACGCCGGAAACGACGACCATGTGCTGCCGATTCTCAGCATCGGCGGAAAGGGCGTCATCTCCACGATTGCGAACGTGATGCCGGATGCGATGCACAGCCTCTGCGAATCGTTCTTCCGCGGAGACATCGCCGCGGCGCGCGAAATGCAGATTCAGATGATCCCGCTTTGGCGCGCGGCGTTCTGCGAGGTGAATCCGATTCCGGTCAAGGCCATGATGGGCATGATGAAGCTCTGCGAGCCGGATGTACGGCTGCCCCTCGTTCCCCCTTCGGAAGCGAGCCTTCGCCTGATTGAAGACACGCTCCGCGCATATGAACTGATTTGAAATCCGAAAGGAGCCCCTATGATCCGCATCCTGATTCATGGCATTTGTGGACACATGGGCCGGGCAATTCTTGAGGCCGCCAACGCACAGAGCGGCCTCTATTCCGTTGTGGCAGGGGTTGACTGTGCCAGGAGCAACGATTTGCCCGTCCCGGTATATCTGGACTGCGATTCCGTGCAGGAGCAGTTCGACGTGCTGATCGATTTTTCCGTTGCGGCCGCGCTGCCGCAGACGCTGCTGTTTGCTGAAAAGCGGCGCGTGCCGATCGTTGTCGGCACCACCGGCCTGACGGAACGCCACCTGCGGCTTCTGCAGGGCGCTTCGGAACAGATTCCCGTGTTCCAAACGGGCAATATGTCGCTTGGCGTAAACCTGCAGCTCGATCTGATTCGGCAGGCGAAGGCTGCACTCGGCAGCGGATTTGATGTTGAGATCATCGAGCGCCATCACCGCCGAAAGGTGGATGCGCCCAGCGGCACTGCGCTGATGCTCGCCAAATGCATTCAGGCAGAGTCCCCGGGCGGTTCGGAGCTGGTCTTTGGCCGGCATGAAACGAACAAGCGCCGCACGGACGAGGAGATCGGGCTGCATTCCGTGCGCGGCGGCACGATCGTCGGTGAGCACGAGGTGCTGTTCATCGGGCGGGATGAGGTCGTGGAGATCAATCACCGGGCGTATTCCAAGCAGGTATTTGCCGTCGGCGCGCTGCGGGCGGCCAGCTATCTGATCGGAAAGCACAGCGGCCTGTACAACATGCAGGATGTTGTGGCGGAGAGCAATGTGGCTTCACATGTTTCCGTAACGGAGGAGCAGGCGATCATCAGCATCGGTCAGCTTCCCATGGACGGCAATCTGTCCGCCCGCATTCTCGCGCTGGTGGCCGAGCAAAATGTTTCCGTGGATATGATCTCCATGAACATTCCGGCCGAACGCGGCGGCAGCCTTGGATTTACAGTTGAGGAGCGTTGTCTGTCCGCTGCGTCGAACGCGCTGATGCCCCTGATTGCGGAGCAGGGCGTATCCATGCGCACGGAAAGCGGCATGGCAAAGATTACGATCGAAGGCTCGGGCATGCCGCTCCGGTGCGGCGTGGCCGCCGAGCTGCTGAGCATCCTCTCGGAAGCTTCCATCGCTGTCCGCCTCATCACCACGAGCGAGACGAAGATCGAATTGTGCGTGAGCTCGGCACAGGCGGCGCGCGCCGTTTCCAAGATCGAATCCCAATTTCTGAACAGATAGAACCGGTCCGTTCAAAAGGGTCGCCGCAAAACGGCGACCCTTTTCATTTTCATGATGTCAGCGGCGCCCAGACCGAGACATCCACCCTGCTCAAATCATCCGCACTCGTGTTCTGCGTCGCGTGCAAAGCCGCGGCGATCGCTTCCGCCAGATACGGGACGGCCGCCATCGCCTGCGGTAGGGTGTTGCAGTTGTGTCCGACCTCTACGAGCAGGCACTGGCTCGTAATGTGCTGGTTGTAACGCCCGGTTTTGACCCGGATGGGCCTGACCAGCCGGCTGTCGATGGCGGTCAGGTGATTGGTGATCGACTCGGCCAGCGCATAGTTGCTCTCGAAATCCGGCATCTCGTCAAACCCGGTACCGGTTGCCCCCTTCCCCGTTCCCACAACGAACATCATACGGGCAACCTGCTCCCCTCTCAGCTCAATATAATCCGTGACGGGCGTTTCACTGTCGCCGTATGCGTCCCGGTGGACGTCGATAAAAACCTTGAGCGAGGGATATTTCTGCCTGTAGGAGCGCATGGTCTTTTCCGAGCGGCTATAGGAGGTTGCGAGCTTTGGCGGTTCATGGTTGGTCGTATCGTGAATCACGGAAAAGCCGCGGTCGCGCAGCTGTTCGGCGAGCAATTCGCCCACCGCCACGATATTGTGTTCGTTATCGAGCGTTCGCCATCTGCCGCTCGCCTCATAGGGGTC
>JAQXRK010000234.1 GCA_029218485.1 bacterium
GGATCAGCTGGAAGCGGTCGTGCGCGCCATGTGCGCCGCAGCGCATGTGCCCGTGATCGTCAAGCCGAATGCCGGTATGCCCGTCATGGACGAGCATGGCGCTGCGCATTACAGCCTGACGCCCGAGCGCTTTGTTGCCGCGATGCAGCGGCTGATCGCGTGCGGGGCCTCCATCGTCGGCGGCTGCTGCGGCACCGACCCTGCATATATCCGCGCGCTGGCCGCGGCGCTGCATCTGCTCCCGTAACAGCAGCCCGAAGACCAGGGGCGTGGCAAAGTTTGCAAGAGCTTGCGTCAGGGCAAGTCCCGGCCGCGTGGCGGCATTTCCCGTCGGTTTGGGAGGTACGGATCACCAAAGCGGCTCGCGCGTCTGCCGCAGGCCGCACCCACTATGATCCGCTTCCCATCGCATACCGCAGTTTCCAAAAAATAAAAAACCGGGATCCAACGATCCCGGTTTTTCTCTGTTCTGTGCTTCAGCGCTCCACGATCTTTGCCGTTGCGCTCGCGCCGATGCGCGTTGCGCCGGCCGCGATCATGCGCTCGGCGTCCTCGCGCGTGCGCACGCCGCCGGACGCTTTGACGCCCATGTCCGGGCCAACCGTTTCCCGCATGAGACGGATATCCGCTTCGGTCGCACCGCCGGTCGAAAAGCCGGTCGAGGTCTTGACGAACGCCGCGCCGGCCGCCTTCGCCGCTTCGCAGGCGAGGCGCTTTTCCGCATCGGTAAGCAGGCACGTTTCGAGGATGACCTTGACCGCCGCCGTACCGGCCGCGCGGACGACCGCCTCGATATCCGCCTGTACGAGCGCCCACTCGCCGCCGCGGGCGAGACCGACGTTGAGCACCATGTCCACCTCGTCGGCGCCCTCCCGAACCGCTTCCGCAGCCTCAAACGCTTTGGCGGCGGTGCTCATCGCACCGAGCGGGAACCCGACCACGCAGCAGGTTTTGACACCGCTGCCGGCGAGCGCTTTGGCAACCTCCGGCACCCAGCAGGTGTTGACGCAGACGCTGGCGGTATGGTAGGCCTTCGCCTCCTCGCACACGCGCAGGATGTCCGCGCACGTGGCCTCCGCCTTGAGCAGCGTATGGTCGATCTTTGCCGCGAGTTCAAAATCCGTCATGCAGCGCACACCTCAGAAGTAGCGGCGGAGCAGACCCTCGAAGCCCTTGCCGTGGCGGGCCTCGTCGCGCGCCATTTCGTGCACGGTATCATGGATGGCATCAAGGTTCTGCGCCTTGGCCATCTTGGCCAGATCCGTCTTGCCGGCGCAGGCGCCGAACTCGGCTTCCGCACGCAGCTCGAGGTTCTTCTTCGTGGAATCCGTGACGACCTCGCCGAGCAGCTCGGCAAACTTGGCGGCATGCTCCGCCTCTTCAAACGCATAGCGCTTGAACGCATCGGCGATCTCCGGGTAGCCCTCGCGCTCGGCAACGCGGCTCATGGCCAGATACATGCCGACCTCGGTGCACTCGCCCTCAAAGTTTGCGCGCAGACCCGCAACGATCTCCGGGTCGCAGCCGGCGGCGATGCCGACCACATGCTCGGCCGCATAGACCTTCGCCTCGTTCACAACCTCAACAAACTTCTCGCCGGGCGCCTTGCACTGCGGGCAGAACGCGGGAGCGGAATCGCCTTCATGGATATAGCCACAGATGGGACAACGGAATTTCTTCATAATCTTAGCCTCCTGAACCATGATTTTTCGTGCTTATTATATCGAACTGCGGCGCTTTTTTCAAGATAACTGTACAAATCGATCCTTTATTGGTATACTTGTTTACCGAACACCGCCCCGCGGGGCGAACATGGAGTGTATTACAAATGAAAAAACGACTGCTGTGCATTCTGCTGGCGCTGGCGCTGCTGACCGCGCTGCCCGCCGCCGCGTTTGCCGACTATGATTATTCGAGCGTACCGACGCCAAAGATGATCGTCACGGACGGTACCGACACCAGTCAGGTGTTTTATGAGCGGCTGGCCGACGAACAGGCGTATCCCGCCAGCACCACGAAGATCATGACGTGCATCCTCGCGCTCGAGAGCGGCGACCTCGACGCGACCTTTACCGTCGGCGAGGAGGTCAAAAAGGGCTTCACGGAGCATAGCTCGCTGATGGGTCTTGAGATCGGCGAAACGGTCTGTCTGCGCGATCTTCTGTACGGCCTGATGCTCGTGTCGGGCAACGACGCCGCGGCGGCCATCGCGGTCCACCTGTCCGGCTCGATCAGCGGGTTTGCCGACCGCATGAACGCCAAAGCCGCGGAGCTGGGCATGACGGGCACGCACTTTGTCAACCCGCACGGCGTGCACAACGACGAGCATTACACCACCGCGCGCGACATGGCAAAGCTCGCCTCCTACGCGCTGCAGAACGAAACCTTCCGCCAGATCGTCAGCACCGCCACCTACACCGTGCAGCCGACGAACATGCACGCCGAGGCGCGCGTGCTGCAGAACACGAACAAGCTCATCAACACGCTCTCCACCGACACCGAATCCTGCCTGTATGAGTACGCCATCGGCATCAAGACCGGCGATACCGTCAAGGCCGGCAAATGCCTCGTGGCCGCGGCCGAGAAGGACGGCGCAACGGCCATCATCGTGCTCTTCGGCGACGCCAACGACGCGCAGTATTCGCGCTTCCGCGCGGCCGCCGGCATCTTTGAGAGCGTGTTCGACGAAAAGTATACCGTCCTGACCGGCACCGACCTGCAGCTCAAAACGGAGTTCCCCGTGACCATCTCCGGCGCGCGGCCGGAGGATCTCGATGAGAACGGCCAGTACACGCTCGTGGCGGATGTATCGTCGCTGCGCATCCGGGCGCTGCCCGCCATCGCGGCGCAATACAAGGCCAACGCGGCCTCCATCACCGCCGAGGTGGAATGGACCGGCAATCTGGCCGCCCCCATCAGCGCGGGCACCGAGCTGGGCACCGTGCGCTACCAGCTCAACGGCAACACGATCTACTCGTTCGCCCTGAAGACAACGAGCGATATTCTGGAAACGGCGATCCTGCAGCCGTTGGCCACCGACAGCGCGGGCAGCAGCGGCGGTCTGCTCCTGACGACGCCCACGCAGCCCGCTCCGGATTCATCCCCGAAG
>JAQXRK010000235.1 GCA_029218485.1 bacterium
TGCGCGATCATGAACAGGCCTACGGCGGCAACGGCCGGGGCAGGACGGACCGGAACGCCGGCGGCGACGGCGAAAAGCGGAGCCGCTATGCCGGCAAGCGCTGGAACAACGGAGCGGACGCCAACGCGGAGCGGGGCGACGCCTACCGGAAACCGGGGGAGCAGAGGGGCGGCTACGCCAAGCGCGGCTCTGACAACCGGGATTTTGAAAAGAACGGCTACGCCAAGCGCAGCGATAACCGTGGCTACAACAACCGTGGTTATGACAACCGCAGCGCTGACGGGCGCGATGCGGGCAGCCGCGCGGAGGGCAGGAGCGATTTTGCCAAGCGCGGCGATAACCGCGATTTTGAGAGAAACGGCTACGCAAAGCGTGGCGACAACCGCGGCTACGAGAAGCGCGCGGCCTATGGCCGCGACGGGGCGAAGCCCGCATCCGGACAGGAGACGGATCCCGCCGCGCAGGCGGGCGGCGCCGATGAGCTGCCGTTCCTGCTGATCGGCCGCAACGCGGTGCGCGAGGCGGTCAAAAGCGGCCGCAGCATCGACCGCATTCTCGTCAGCAGCGAGCAGGACGGCTCGCTGAAGGAGATCGTGCGCCTTGCGCGCGACCAGAAGCTCGTGATCCGCGAGGTGGAGCGCAGGAAGCTCGACGAGCTGTGCATGCCGTTCGGCCATGGCGGCAAGACCGCCAACCACCAGGGCATCGTGGCGTATGCCGCGGGCATGGAGTATTGCAGCATTGCGGATATCCTCAGCGCCGCGAAGGAGCGGGGCGAGGAGCCGTTCGTCATCGTGCTCGACGGCGTCGAGGACCCGCACAACCTCGGCTCGATCATCCGCAGCGCGGAGTGCGCGGGCGCGCACGGCGTGATCATCGGCAAGCGCAGGAGCGCATCCGTGACGGCCGCGGCGGTCAAGGCGGCGGCCGGGGCCACGGCCTATATGCGCGTGGCGCGCGTGGTCAACGTGTCCGGCGCGCTCGAGGAGCTCAAGCGCGCGGGCCTCTGGGTGGCCGGTGCGGATATGGACGGCACGCCCATGGACAAGCAGGGGCTCAACGGGGCGCTGGCGCTCGTGATCGGCGGAGAGGGCGGCGGCCTCACGAAGCTCGTGAAGGAAACGTGCGATTTTCTGGTGTCCATCCCGATGCGCGGTCAGATCAACTCGCTCAACGCCAGCGTGGCGGCGGCGGTGCTGATGTTTGAAAAGCGGCGGCAGGACGCGGTGGAGCCATGATCAGCGACGAGCTGGAGCGGCTGGGCCTGCCCGATTATGAGGCGCTCACGGACGAGGAGCTGATCGAGCGCATCCGCATGGGCGATTCCGACGCGGAGGACGTGCTGTACATCCGCTACAAGCAGGTCGTCCGCAGCAAGGCGCGCACCTATTTTCTGGTCGGCGCCGACCGCGAGGACATCATTCAGGAGGGCATGATCGGCCTGTACAAGGCCGTTTGCGACTATGAGTTCGGCAAGCAGGCGTCGTTTCGCGCGTTTGCGGAGCTGTGCATCACCCGGCAGATCATCACCGCGATCAAGAGCGCGACGCGCAAAAAGCACATTCCCCTCAACACCTATGTGTCGCTGAGCCGGCCGGTGTACGAGGACGGCGACGGCGAGCGCACGCTCATCGATGTGCTGGAGACCACGCGCATCAGCGACCCGGAGGAGGCGCTCATCGGCCGCGAGAGCTACGAGGCCGTGGCGCGCGACATTGAAAACGCCCTGTCCAAGCTGGAGCGAGAGGCGCTCTCGCTGTATTTGCAGGGGCTCTCCTATCAGCAGATCGCGGCGGCGATGGGCCGCTCCACCAAATGCGTGGACAACGCGATCCAGCGCGTGAAGAAGAAGCTCGAGGAGCGGCTCAGGGAGTAGCCGCGCGGGGGTATGGTAGGACGCTTGGGATTCGGGCGTTTGCTGGCGCTCGGTTAGGGCGCTTGGGATTCGGGCGTTTGCTGGCTTCGGTTGAGCGCATTTGATCCCGCTTGTTTTCAGGCGTTCAGGACGCTCGGTTTCGGGCGCCCATTGGCGCTCGAGATTGATCGCGTTCACCGGCGCTCGGGATTTGGTCGTTTGCTGGCTTCGGTTAGGGCGCATCTGATCCCGTTTGTTTTCAGGCGTTCGGGACGCTCGGTGTCGGGCGCTCATTGACGCTCGGGATTGATCGCGTTCGCCGGCGCTTGGTCGAGAGTAGCTGCCCCCTTTGAGGGCTGCATTGCAAGGCGTTTGGAAGGGGAAAGCGATATGAAAAAACATCCGTATCAGATCATCGGCGTCGTTTTTACGGCCGTTGCGGCGGCAGAGCTGGTGGTGCTGCTCGCGCTGGCCTGCGTGCTCGAGCGGGGCGGGACCGCGCTGTTCGTCGTGGGGCTGGTGCTCGGCATTCAGGTCCTCGTGTTCGGCGGGATCGGCCTCGGGTTTTTGCTCCATGTGCGGAAAAAGCGGCTGGAGCGCGAGCGGCTCATCGCGGACGGCTGTCGCGAGATGGCCGATGTTGTGGAGGTCGAGCGGGTGCTGAACGTCCAGATCAACGGCCGCTGCCCCTACCGCGTGGTGTGCCACATCGAGCGCGACGGCGTGCTGCACGAATACCGCAGCGACCTGCTGCGCGACAACCCCGCCCTGCCCGCGGGCAGCCGCGTGCCGGTCTATCTCGACCGCTACGATGAAAAGCGGTACTATGTGGATGTGGAGAGCGTGGCGCGCACCGTTGTGCGGCACTGAGC
>JAQXRK010000236.1 GCA_029218485.1 bacterium
ACCCGGACCAGTATGTCATGGGCGATGAGATTCAGGACGGCGACAGCAGCTTCAACTTCTCCCTGTTCATGAAGCAGTGGGGCGGAAGCTGGCAGAAGGAGCTCGACAGCGGCTTTGCGATCGTTCCGCCCTCGATTGCGGTCTACAACGACGCGATTGCAAACGGCGAACTGCCGCCCTACGGGTTTGCACCCGCCGGGTATGCGGGCAGCGGCGCGCCTGCGGGCGCGGACGGCGAGAGCGCCCCGCAGCCGGACGAGGTGCCGGATGACCGGACGTAGCCGCAGGACAGCGGCTACGGAATGTCCGTCGCGGGCGCGGATGGCATTGTACCCCTCGATACGCTGATCGCTGCGGGCAAGTACTGCAACGAGTACCGCACGGAAGTGACCTATGACGATGTATACAGCAGGATGGGCAATGTGCACGGCGCGCCCAAGACGGATGCAGCGAGCTGGGAGGATGGCGTAACGCATGTGTATTCGTGGAGCGCTTCGACCGGCGAGTACATATTCATCGTTTTCCGCATTGCGGAGGACGGCGTGGAATACTGGAGCAGCATGTCCAACACCATGGGCCTGCTGAAATAAGGGCGCTTCGCATGGGGGGCGCCGCGGGCCGCAGCGCAGCGAGGCATGCGGCCCGGCAGCATTTGCAGACGAAAGGGAAATAACGATGAAAAAAGCCAGATGGATTCTCGCGGCACTCATGGCCGCGGCGATGATCTTCTCCGCCGCCTGCGGCGAAAAAACGCCGGAGCCCTCCGCCCCTGCGGGCGGGGAGCCGGAAACCACCGCTGCGGAGCCAACGCCCGAACCGACGCCCGCGCCGCAGGCCGTGCTCGACCCCGCTGAGATCGAATGGGGCTATCAGGCCCCCGGCATTTCGGACGCCCAGTACTGGTATGTGGACGGGGACAAGACCGCTGCGAGCTTTCTCTTCTGTGAAGATGAGTACCTGACAACGGTTGACGGGGAGACGCGCAATACCATGGATACGAAGATCGTTGACAAGCACATCGTGGATGCGGAAACCAACGGCGGCGCTTTCGACTTCGTGTTCACGGATGTGCTGACCTGCTACGACCTTGTGAGCAACCAGTGGTACAAGCGGGCCGATTACGAAACGCTGGTGCAGTCGCTCACCGGCACGACGTTCGTATGCGAGGCGGGCAGCCAGTGGAGGTTCACGTTCCATGCCGACGGGACCATGACCTACGATGACGACGGCACGATCAAGACCGGCACATGGTGGATTGAGAACGCCCGCATGCTCTGCAACCATTATGACGATGAGCCGGAAGGCGTGGGCGGATGGATGGAGATCACCTACGAGGATGCGGGCTGGAATGTGAAGAGCATTAAAGATACGGATGTCTTCTATCCCGAGGGATAATTAGTCAGTTCAAAAAAATATGAGGAGGCGGAACATGAAGAGAGCCATTGCACTGTTGTTGATGCTGATCCTGATGGTACCCTTTGCTGCCTGCGGCGGCAAGGGCGAGGATGTGACCGGCAAGTATATCTGTGTCGGCGAGAGCTATTTTGACGAGGCGCTGGAGGAGCCGTACGAGGAGAGCTGGCTGGAGCTGAAAAAGGGCGGCAAGGGCACGTACTATTCCGGCTTTGAGTTCGACCTCAAATGGAAGCTCGACGGCGAGAGCTTCAGCGGCACGGTCAGCTTCCTCGGTATGGAGCAGGCCATGGAGGGCACGCTGAAGAACGGCGTGATCGACGTGAAGTACGGCGATATGAACATCCGTTTCGTCAGGGAGGGCGCGGAAGCGCCCGCAAACGGCGGCGCGGACACGGGCGCGGCGAACGGCGCCGGTACGGCAGAAAGCGGCACCACCGGCGCAAATGATGCCGCGGTGGTTGCGGATTCCATCGGGGAGGCCTTCCGGGGCGCGAACCCGTTCGTCGGCGTGCCGGACGAGGTGCTCACCGGCGACTGGTACGGCTGGATCCGGGAGAGCGAGTGCTGGGGCGGCCATGCGGAGGATTTCAAGGCCATGCGCGGCACGGTCGGCTATAACAGCGATACCGGCCGCAAGTACATCGACCTCTATAAGGACGGCGTCACCGCGTATCCGGAGTTCTCCATGTGGCTCGAGGAGTCCGAGGGCGATGTGACGGTGCTGCCCGATATCGGCGACCGGGACGCGTGGGTGCTGGACACCTTCCTCGTCGAGGAGGAGGAAAGCCTCTTTACAACCACCATCCGCAGCGACGGGAGCCTCTACTTCTCCTATGAATGTATCGATGAGGGCGGCACATCCGGCTGCCTCGTGGAGATCTTCCTGCGCAAGGCCGGCGCCGCGTGGGACGAGTGGAACGACACGCTTCCGCCCGACTACCCCAAGCCGGTGGGCTGAGCCGGGCTTGTGAAGCCAACCACCCGGAATATCGGAAAGGAGACAGCATATGCGGTATACCATTGAGGGCGGGAGCCTGCCCGCCGTGATCATCCAGCTCGATCCCGGTGAAAAGATCCTGAGCGAGGTCGGCGGGCGCACGTGGGCCCGCGGCCCGATACGGACCGAGACCAAGGCCGAGGGCGGCGCCGGCAAGGCGCTTGGCCGCATGTTCATGGGCGAGAGCCTGTTCATGAGCGTCTATACCGCCGAGGATGCGGCGGAGATTGCGTTTTCCTCCTCGTTCCCCGGCAGGATCGTGGCGCGGGTGCTGCAGCCGGGCGAGAGCATCGTCTGCCAGAAGCGGGCGTTCCTCTGCGCCTCCTACGGCGTGGAGCTCGCGATCCACTTCCAGAAAAAGCTGGGCGCCGGGCTTGTGGGCGGCGAGGGCTTCATCATGCAGCGCATCACCGGCCCCGGAATCGTGTTTCTCGAGGTGGACGGCTACTGCCAGGAATACGACCTCCGGCCCGGCGAGCGGCTCGTCTGCGACACCGGCGTGCTGGCCATTATGGACGCAACGTGCACGATGGATGTGCAGGTGGTCAGGGGCGCGAAGAACGTGCTGCTGGGCGGCGAGGGCCTGTTCGATACGGTCATCACCGGCCCGGGCAAGGTCTTCCTGCAGACCATGACCATCCCGAAGCTGGCGGGGCAGATGATCCCCTATCTGCCGTTCAAGAAAGAATAGCCGGCCCGTTCCCCGCCCGGCGGGGAGGGTTGGGCATGGGCTTGCCGCCGCCGAACGGATGCGGCGGCATCCTTCCCGCAAGGGCAACGAAACAAAAGGGAAGAGGTACGAAATGAAAAGGATCGGTTCTCTTGTGCTGGCGCTGCTGATGCTGCTTTGCCTGACGGGCTGCCAGAGCGGCGGCAATCAGGCGGAGCTTGAGGCGGCGAAGGTTCAGGTGCAGCTGCTGCAGCAGCAGCTCGACGAGGCGAATGCGGCGCTTGCCGAGGCGGAAAAGGACGATGATACCGCGACCGTGCAGATTGCGGAGCCGGAAGCAGCGCCCGCGCCCGAGATGTTTCAGGTCGCTGCGGTCAACGCGCGCATCAACGGCGAGCAGCGCGCCGCCATTCATGTGGGCGAGACGGCCGAGCTGACGGCGGAGGCGGTCATTCCCGAGGGCATGGCGCTGGATTACTGGGCGCTCAACGGCGAACGCCTCGCGGAGCAGACGGGCGCGAGCTGCACCTTCACCGCGCAGGACAACGCCGTCATCGAAGCGGTGCTGCGCCCGGTGAAGACCGTGACCGCCATCAATGCCACCATGCAGTTTCTCAATGCAAAGGACAAGGCCGGCGGCGACCCGTTCACCGAGTTCGTGTTTGAAGAGGATTATGTGAACCCCGTGACGGGAGAGACGGTGCCGGGCGGCACGATCACGGTCTATGTGGAGGCGGATGTGCCGCGCGGCTACGAGGTGGATTACTGGCTGATCAACCATGTGCCGTACTACTATAACCGCACGGTTACGAGCTTCCGCGTGGATGATCTGGATGCGAGCACGGAATATGAGGTGGTTCTGAAAAAGAAGGGCGCGGCATCCTCTACGCCAAAGCCGGCGACGCAGCCGAACACAACGCCGGCGCCGACGGAGGAACCCGTGTACTACAACGTCTCCTGCATCGGCTGCACGTTCTCCGGCGGCGGCTACTCCGGCGCGACCAGCGGCAAGGTGCCGGCGGGCACGGTCATCAAGGTGACCACCACATACTCCACAGACTATACCCTGTATTGGAGGGGATCGATAACGGATGGCAGCAACTCAACCGGGGGAGGCGCCAGATCGCACACTTATACGGTAAACGGCGATTGCAATTTCCACTGCATGGCCGTAATCAACTGACGCCTGTGCTTGCATGCAGGGATGTCCCGTTCCGGAGCTTGTGCCGACATCGGGCCGGAGCGCGTCCAACCGGCGGGGCAGGGCCTGTGCCGCGCCCCGACAAACCCGCTCCCCAACCGGAAACTGGGAGCGCAGGAATGAGGATGTTGTCATGACAGGAACAACCCGCAGAAGGATCGTCTGGATGATTGCACTTTGCGTTGCCGCGATGCTGCTCATAGGCTGCTTTGTGGCAAAGAAGCTGGTGGATGACCATATGCTGGACGGCCCGGACATGGTGGATTACGGTGGCCTCCTGATGGACACGCTCAGCGGCGAATGGATCAGTGGGGATGGGCGGTGCCGCGCGGTGCTGCAGGACTACCGGATCAGCATCCGCTTCGGGGATGGCGGGGAAGGCGGCGCGCTTCTTAAGGACGCGAGCCTGCTGCTGTACGCGAACGGTGCGGACATGGACGCCTATCACGCATTTTCGATCGAGCCCAATGTGCTCGCGATGGAGGACGGGGAGCCGTTTGCCACCGTTGAGGAAGCCTCCACCGAGCGGGGACGGATCACGCTCCGGCTGACCATGGCGGGCGGAACCGAAACGACGGTGGTTTTGGAACGGGATCAACAGCCGCCCGACAGCCCGGACGGGGAGTGAGCGGGCGAACCGGCGGATGCGGCGCTTGCGGGCAGCCGACACGCCGAAACAGAAAAATCGTTGTACGGCGCATAACGATAAATACCAATTCAGGAGGGGAAACCATGCAAGGTTCTAAGTTCTTAAAGGTTACAGGTATTCTGATGATCGTCTTCGGCGCGCTCGCGCTCGTTCTGGCGATCGTTGCCATTGCAGGCATCAGCGTTCTGGCGGCGCTGGGCGCTTCGAGCACCATGCTGACGATCTCCTGCATCGTTGCGTTTGTGGGCGCGGTGCTGGAGCTGGTCGCCGGTATCATCGGCGTCAAAAACTGGAACAAGCTCGAGAAAGCGGACACCTGCATTGCGTGGGGAATCATTGTCATCGCGCTCTGCATTATTTCCAACGTTCTCACCGTGGTTGGCGGTGGCGATTTCAGCTTTGTCAACCTGGTTACCGGTCTGGTCATCCCGGTGCTCTATCTGATTGGCGGTATCCAGAACAAAAAGGCCAACGGTTAACGACAATGCCCGCCAGCATCTGCGCCGGATGCCGGCGGGCCTTTTATGCGCCCACGGGCGCAGGGGACAGAAAAACGTGTTGTTGAAACATCAGAAGAAGGAGAGACGGTTATGGGACTTTTGAAAGCGGGCATCGGCGCGCTCGGCGGCGTGCTGGCCGACCAGTGGCGGGAGTATTTCTACTGCGACGCCCTGCCGGAGAACGTGCTGGTCAAAAAGGGCGTGAAGCGCACCTCGGACCGCAGCACGAACGTCAGGGGCGAGGATAACATCATCTCGAACGGCTCCATCATCGCCGTGAACGAGGGCCAGTGCATGATGATCGTGGAGCAGGGCGCCATCGTCGAGTTCTCGGCCGAGGCGGGCGAGTTCGTCTGGGACAGCTCCACGGAGCCGACCATCTTTTACGGCGGGCTGGGCCAGGGGATCAAGGGCTCGTGGGAGACGCTCAAGAAGCGCTTCACCATGGGCGGCGACACCGGCAAGGATCAGCGCGTGTATTTCTTCAACACGAAGGAGATCCTCGGCAACAAGTACGGCACGGCCAGCCCCGTTCCGTTCCGCGTGGTCGACCAGAACATCGGCCTCGACATGGACATCGGCGTCAAATGCTTCGGCGAATATTCCTACAAGCTCACCGACCCCATGCTGTTCTACAAGAATGTGTGCGGCAACGTGAGCGCGGAGTATACCCGCGACAAGATCGACAGCCAGCTCAAGAGCGAGCTGCTGACGGCCCTGCAGCCGGCCTTTGCGAAGATTTCCGCCATGGGCATCCGCTACAGCGCGGTTCCCGGGCATACGCAGGAGCTTGGCGAAGCGCTCAACACCGTGCTCTCCCAGCGGTGGAGCGGGCTGCGCGGCATTTCGATCGCGTCCTTCGGCGTCAGCTCCATCACGGCGAACGAAGAGGATGAGAACACCATCAAGGAGCTGCAAAAGAGCGCCGTGTTCCGCAACCCGAACATGGCGGCGGCACATCTGGTCGGCGCGCAGGCGGAGGCCATGAAGTCGGCGGCGGCGAACCAGAATGCCGGCCCGTTCATGGCGTTTGCGGGCATGAACATGGCGCAGAACGCCGGCGGCATGAACGCGCAGACGCTGTTCCAGATGGGACAGCAGCCGCAGCAGCCGCAGCAGCCGCAGCAGGCGGCTCCGGCAGACGTCGGGCCGTGCGCGGGCGGCGCGGCGAATACGGGCAAGGTCTGCAATGCCTGCGGCAAGCCGAAGCCCGCGCCGAAGCCGGCGAATGGCAGCTGGACGTGCGCATGCGGCGCCGTCAATACCGGGAAGTTCTGCATGGAGTGCGGCAAGCCGGCGCCCGTGCCGGGCGCGGACGGATGGACCTGTGCGTGCGGCGCGGTGAACAAGGGCAAGTTCTGCTCCGAGTGCGGCGCAAAGAAGCCGGCGGATGCGCCGCTCTACCGCTGCGACAAATGCGGCTGGGAGCCGGAGGATCCGAAGAATCCGCCGAAGTTCTGCCCCGAGTGCGGCGACCGGTTTGATGAAGGCGATGTGCAGCAATAACGGGCTGCAATAGGAAAGGAGATTCGATATGGGACTGTTTGACAAGAAATACTGCAGCGTTTGCGGGGAGAAGATCGGCCTGTTCGGCAACCGCAAGCTCGAGGACGGAAACCTCTGCAAGGCGTGCGCGGCAAAGCTCTCCCCCTGGTTTTCGGACAGGAGGAGCTCGACCGTGGAGCAGATCAAGGCGCAGCTGGATTATCGCGAGGCCAACCGCGAGGCGGTGGCCGCCTTCCACACCACGAGAACGCTGGGCCGCAGCACCAAGGTGCTGTTGGATGAGGATGCGGGCACGTTCATGGTCACCTCGGCGCGCGACCTGACGGAGGCCAACCCGGATGTGATCCGCTATGCGCAGGTGACCGGCTGCGATCTGGACATTCAGGAGGACAAGACCGAGGAAATGCGCGAGGTCAAGGACAGCGAGGGCAGGACGCAGCGCGTGAGCTACAATCCGCCCCGCTACACGTACAGCTATGACTTCTATATGATCATCCGCGTCAATCACGACTACTTTGACGAGATCCGCTTCCGGCTCAACAGCTCGACCGTGGAGATCGGGCGACTCGGCGGCCCGGCCGGCATGAACCGGCCCATGGCGCGGAACGCGGGCATAGACATCATCGGCAGCGTCCTGCAGGGGATGAACACCGCGATGAACCAGACCGACCCGAGGATGCAGGACCCCGACTACGCGGAGTATTACAACATGGGTCAGGAGATCAAGGCGGCGCTCACGCAGATCCGCACGCAGGTGCGGGACGAAATTGCTGCGGCCAACGCTCCGAAGACGGCGGTCGTCTGCCCCGCCTGCGGCGCCACCACCATGCCGGATGCAAGCGGATGCTGCGAATACTGCGGCAGCCCCGTGCGGTGACGCAAGCCGCCGGAGCAAGGGACTCATACCCGCACCCCCTTTGCGATT
>JAQXRK010000237.1 GCA_029218485.1 bacterium
AGCACATACATCCAGTCGCCGATGAACAGCCCGCGCGTATTGCCGCCATAGACGTCCTCGAGCGCGATATACGCCTTCTCCACAAAGCCGTCCGCATCGGTGTAGGCGTAGACATGGTACCCCTCCCCGGTCGGGAACGCGATGATGTTCCGCTCCGCGCTCACGAGCATCGCCCGGTGGTTGTCGCCCACGGCCATCCAGTCCGCATCCACGCGGCACACGGCGCGCTCCTTCACGTCCGTCCGGTCGGCCGTGTCGAACATGGAGAGCTTCACGCCCCCGCGCCGGCCCGTGCGGTCGTCCGCGTCGTAGCCGATGCCGAGCAGCCGGTTCTCGCCGAACGGGTGCAGGTATTCCGAGAAGCCGGGGATCTTCAGCTCCCCGAGGATGCGCGGGTTCGCCGGGTCGGACAGATCGACCGAGAACAGCGGATCCACCTGCCGGAACGTCACGAAATAGCCAATGTCGCCGTCAAAGCGCACGGACTCCACATGCTCATCCTCCGCGATGTTCTCGATCTTTCCGAGCACGTTGAGCCCGCCGTCGAGCGTGTAGAGCGCGTTGTGGTTCCAGTCCTCGTATTCATAGGTGTCGATGCCGTCGGTATAGATGCGCTCCTCCCACCCGTTCACGGTCGTGACGATGCGGAACACGCCGTCGTATTCGTCCATGGAAAACTGGTTGAGCAGGCTTCCCGGGAGCGTCGCCGCGCCCGCCTCGCGGATCTGCCCGTCGCCGATCGCAAAGAGCACGAGGTTCGTTTCGTTCTCCCCGCGCGTCACGCGCACGTTCCTGCCGTCCTCTCCCCTCACGATCTCGCCCTGCTCGTACCGATACTCGGTCGCAGCGATGAGCAGATGCGCCTCATTTGCGTATACCGTGCCCGCGCCGCCGAGCACCGCCTTGACCGCGGTGTGGGTTTCGGCCTTCGCCGCATCGATGGCGCTGACAACCGTGTATACCGGCTCGGTGCTGCCGGTGTGCACGCGGATATCCCCGGCGGGCAGGGTCGTGGCCCTCGCCCCGTCGTAGACGACCGGGCAGAACGTGGCCGGGTCGTCCCGCAGGATGCCGCCCCACACATGCTGGGTGGTCACGAGATAGATCGTGCCATCGATCATGCGCGAGGAGACGTAGCCGCCGCTCTGGCCGAGCCGCGCGATCTCCTTCGGGCCGGTACGGTCGCTCACGTCGTAGAACACCGCATAGGTCGCCTCCTGCGCGCCGCCGCTGCCGTTCCATGTCAGGTTTTCGGCCGAGAGGAACAGCACCACCCGGTCGCCCGCGAGGAACATCTCGACCGGCGTGCCCCAGTATCCGGCCGATTCCGGCTCGGTATACATCGTGCGCGAGAGCAGCCGGGTATCCCGGCCCGCCGCCTCGGCGATGAACAGCTCGCCGCCCGCGAGATAGTAGATATAGGTTCCGTCCGTCTTGACGATGTCCGCCTCGTCCACGCCGGCCACCTGCACGTTCGTGTCGGAGTAGTCGCCGCCGCTCCCCGCCGTCAGCTCCGTCTTTTCAAACGGGGCCGAATCGCCGGCCGCGGAATTCCCGCTCCCCGGCATCGGCGCTGCTTCCGGCTCCTCCACGGCGATGTCGAACCCGCCGTCCCATCCGTCGCGCATGCCGTTCGCTTCGCTGAACGCGCCCATGGCGTCCACCATGTCGTACAGCTCGCCGTAATCCTTCGGCGTCGCCAGCTGCGAGACCGCCCCCGTCGAGGCCGTATCCGCTGCCAGCTCCTGCTCCGTCAGTGCCAGCGACAGCTCCCGCTCCTCGACCGCCGCCGCGGCCTGCGGCGCGGCATAATCGGCGCTGGATGCGCCGCCTTGGGCGTGCAGCAGCACGCCGAGTCCACCGCCGAGCACCAGCAGCGCTGCCGCCGCGGCCGCGGTATAGCGCGCCCATGTGCCGGGCCGCCGCTTTGCGGCGCGGCGCGCGCGATCCCCGTCCGCCCCGCCGTCCCGGGCTGCCTCGGCCTTGATGCGCCCGAGCAGCGCCTGCGGCGCGTGCAGGCGCTCGTTATCCTGCCGGTATTGTTCTTCAAACATCGAAGTATTCCCCTTTCAGTTGCTCCCGCAGCATGTCGCGGGCGCGGAAAAGCTGCGATTTGACCGCCGACTCCGTCACCGCGGTCATGGAGGCGATCTCGTGCACGCTGTACCCCTCGTAATAGTACAGGTGTACGGCGGTGCGGTATTTCTGCGGGAGCGAGAGCACCGCGCCATACACGTCCGAGAGGTCCTGCGCCTCCGCAGCGGCGGGGCAGGCCTCGTCCCGCAGCTCGCCGGAGGCGGCGTGCCGCCGCCACGCCGTTGTCAAAAGCGTCTTGGAGCAGTTGATCGTCACGCGGATCAGCCACGCCTTCTGGTGCTCGGCGTCGAGGAAATCCGGTGCGCTTCTGAGACAGCGCACAAACACCTCCTGCGTGACGTCCTCGGCGTCCGCGGCCGATTTTGTGCGCAGGAGCGCCAGCCGGTACACCATGTCCGCATAGGTTCGGAACAACGCGTCCGCACCGGAAACGGGCGGACAATGCTTGCAAGCCGTGATCTGTTCCATCCGATTTTCGTTCTCCTCTTACCCATAATACCGTTTTAACCGCCTGCCGGTTGCAAACGGGAACTGAAATCTTTTTTCTACAGTATACCAGATTGCGGCAAACCGGATTGTAACGAAGCTGTGAACGCCGCTTTTTCCCGTTCCCCATCGATCGCTTTCCGCCCCGCCCGTAAGAGCCGCGTGCCGGGTGTGGCAGCGCCCCATTGCGGGAAAAACCGCCAAAGCACGGCCTTTCTGGTGATCTGCCTCCGATCGTTTTCGGTTTGTTCCCGTTTTTGCCACAGTTCCGGGCAGGAATTCGCTCCCGCCCAGCCGAATGTTTCCGCATAATCCCCCGAAAGGAGTTGACCCATATGGAGCGCAAGTCCCTCCCGCGCATCAGCACGCCGCTCCGGCGCCACATTGTGGAAATGCCGCAGGAGATCTATGCGGCCAGCGGCATCGTCATCCATGGCAGGCGCATCAAATCGCTCGTGTTCACGACGGATCTGGCCATCATCCGCAACTGCAACGCCGACGCCGTGCTGGCCGTCTATCCGTTCACGCCCCAGCAGGCCATCACCGATGCGATCATCCGCGCCTCCAGCATCCCGGTATTCTGCGGCGTGGGCGGCGGCACAACGGGCGGTCCGCGCGTTGCCGCGCTCGCGCAGGACGCGGAGGCGCAGGGCGCGATGGCCGTGGTCGTCAACGCGCCCATCCGGGACGATGCCGTCCGCCAAATGCATGCGGTGATCGATATCCCGATCGTCTGCACCGTTCTGAACGAGCATGCGGACATCGCCGCAAGACTCGATGCGGGCGCTCAGCTGCTCAACATCAGCGCCGCGGCGCGCACGCCGGAGGTGGTGGCCTTTGTGCACAGCCGCTATCCGGGCGTGCCGATCATCGCGACCGGCGGCCCCACGGCCGAGAGCATTTCCAGAACGATCGAGGCGGGCGCAAACGCCATCAGCTTCACGCCGCCGACGACCGCCGAGCTGTTCCGCACGCTGATGGACAAGTACCGCGGCGAAGACTACCGGTAGCGCGCCGCCATCACAGATTCTTTACGTCTTTTCCAAGAAATCGCCACGGTCCGTTCATACGCAGCTCATATCCCGCTGGTATCGTATCATCATGGCGGACGGCACCGCCGCCGCCGAATCCGAAGGAAAAGGAGTAGATTCTGATGAAGCTGAAACCATATGGCGCCATGCTCGCAAGCCTGCTGCTTGCCGTCTCGCTGGCCGCATGCAGCGCCGCTGGCCCCATAAACACCGATCCCACCAGCGAACCGACCAACCCGACGAGCGTGCCCGATACCGAACCGGTCGTGCTCAGCCCGATCGAGCCG
>JAQXRK010000238.1 GCA_029218485.1 bacterium
GAGGGCGTCATCAAAGAGGTCACCCTGTTCTACACGGTCATCATGACCCCGGACAACAAGCGCATCACGGTGCCGAACGGCAGCCTGATGAATACGAACATTACCGACTATTCCTCCGAAGACCTGCGGCGCGTGGATCTGTCGTTCGCCTGCGCAAAGAGCGAAGCGCCTGCCAGAATTCAGGAGCTCATGCAGGCCGCGCTGAAAGCCAACGCCAAGGTTCTGGCCGATCCCGAGCCGTTTGCGCGGATCAGCGGCGGCAGCAACGAGGCCATGGAGTTCACGGTGCGCGCATGGTGCAGAAGCGAGGACTACTGGGATGTATACTATGAGCTCATGCAGAGCATTACGGAGTCCATGGCGGAGAACGGTGTCAAGGCGCCCGCCGTGCGCATCACATCCGACCCGCAAAAATAACATCGCAGCGTCCTACGGGCGCTGCTGCGTCCGGCAGGCTCTGCTACGCCCCGCAGGCGCTGCTGCGCCCTGCAGGCGCTGTTTTCCCCGACCATACGGGTGGCTGGGGGCCGGCGAAAACGCGGTTCATCACACGGTGAACCGCGTTTTTTCTGCCTTCCCACGGGAACGGCCGAAAGAGCCGCGGCTATGGGCGGTACTGCGCCGCCGCTTCGGGAGGGCGCGCGAAGCCAAGCCCCGTCCTGCGGCCACGCCCCATGCGCTCTGCACCGGCCGCCCCACAGGAGTGGGAGACCGCCTCCCGCGCCACGGGCCGCGCTCTCCCCGGCCGCGCGCGAAACGCGAAAAATGGCTATTGTAAAATCATCACAGCTCCGTTATAATAAAGCAAAGCGAATGGTTTTTCAAAAACACTCGCTGCTTTGAACACGTTTCACAATCTTGATAAGGATGGAGACGCCCATGATGAATACCGGCGCTGTGATCGTCGCATCCTGCATGTCTCAAAAAACAAACCGTTTTCGTCCCGTGCTGCAGATGGGCGGACAGTCCATGATCAAAAAGGCGGTGCGCGCGCTCCGGGCGGCGAACGTATCGCCCATCGTCGTTGTGACCGGCGTGCATGCGGAGCAGATTCGTTCCGAGCTGGAAGGCGAGGATGTGCTGCTGCTCCACAACCCCGATCATATGGACGCCGATATGCTCGAGTCGGCAAAGCTCGGCATCCGGCGGTGTCTGGAGAGCTGCGAAAGGATCTTCGTCACGCCGGTCTGTATCCCGCCCTTTACGGCGGCCACGGTCAGGCAGCTGATGGAGCGGCAGGAGGCGGTGTGCATCCCCGTGCGGATGGGGCTGGGCGGGCATCCCGTGCTGCTCGGCGCGGAGGTGGCCGAAAAGCTCCTCCTGTATACGGGGCCGGACGGCATCCGCGGCGGTCTCCGGTGGCTGGATGTGCCCATCTGCCGCGTGGCGGTCACGGAGGATGGCCCATCGCGCGAGCGGCGCTTCCACGAGTCCGTGCAGGTGCGGCTTGTCAACGAAACGCCGTTCTTCGGCCCCGGCCCGCAGCAGCTCTTGCTCGGCATCCAGTCCCGCGGCTCCGTCTCCGGCGCTTGCGAGGCGATCGGCATGTCCTACTCCAAGGGCAGGGGCATCATCCGCACCATGGAGCGGGCGCTGGGCTTCTCTCTGGTGGATCGGGTGCAGGGCGGCGCAAACGGCGGCAGCGCGCGGCTAACGGCCAAGGGCGAATTGTTTCTGGAAATCTTTGCGCGGTACGAGCAATCCGTTGCAGACTATGCGTCGGAAATTTTTGATGACTATTTCGGTGAACTGGAGGAGCGAAAAGATGCGGTTGGTTCGAACTGAGGATGCCGTCGGGCAGGTGCTTTGCCATGATATCACGCAGATCATCCGGGGCGTTACAAAGGACGCCGTGTTCCGCAAGGGGCATGTGATCCGCGAGGAGGACATCCCGGTGCTGCTCAGCGTGGGAAAGGATCACATCTATATCTGGGAAAACGACGAGACCATGATGCATGAGGACGAGGCGGCGGACGTCCTGCGCGGAATCTGCCAGAGCGAGTATATGCGCGCCACGCCGCCCAAGGAGGGCAAGATCGAGCTGATCGCGGAGCGCGACGGCCTGTTCCTCGCGGACACGCAGCGGCTCCGCGCCATCAACAGCCTCGGCCGCATGATGATCGCCACCCGCCCCGCCGGCACGCCGGTGAAGGCCGGGGACAAGCTCTGCGGCACGCGCATCATCCCGCTCGTCATTGAAAAGGAAGCGATGGCGGAGGCCGCGCGCGCAGCGGGCGAGACGCCGCTGCTGCAGCTCAAGCCGATGCGGGCAAAGAAATTCGGCGTCGTGACCACCGGCAACGAGGTGTTCCATGGCCGCATTCAGGATACGTTCACGCCGGTATTGCAGGAAAAGCTGGCCGAGTACGGCTGCGAGATGATCGCGCACGAGGTGTCCGACGACGATCACGCGCGCATCACGCGCTGCATCCGCGGGATGCTCGACGCGGGCGCGGAGATGGTGCTCTGTACCGGCGGCATGAGCGTCGATCCGGACGATAAGACGCCCCTCGCGATCAAAAACAGCGGCGCCCGCATCGTCTCCTACGGCGCGCCCGTGCTGCCCGGTGCGATGTTCCTGCTCTCCTACATGGAGGACGGCCGGCCGGTGTGCGGTCTGCCCGGCTGCGTGATGTACGCAAAGCGAACCATTTTCGATATCGTACTGCCGTACCTGCTGGCGGATGTTCCCGTCACGGCGGACATGCTCGCAGGGCTCGGCAACGGCGGCCTGTGCCTGAACTGCAGCGAGTGCCATTACCCCAACTGCGGTTTTGGCAAATGGCAGTGACCGGCGAGAGGGAGGCGCGGATGCACTTTACACACGTGGATGAAAACGGAAACGCCCGCATGGTGGATGTGGGCGAAAAAGCCGTCACCTCGCGCACGGCCACAGCGTCGGGGCGCATCCGTATGCGCGCCGACTGCTTTGAGCTGGTGGCCGCGGGCCGGATGAAGAAGGGCGATGTGCTCGGCGTTGCGCAGGTGGCGGGCATCATGGCGGCCAAGCGCACGAGCGAGCTGATTCCGCTCTGCCATACGCTGCTGCTCACAAAGGTCGCCGTCACGTTTACCCTGCACCCCGCGCAGCACGAGATCGAAGCGGTGTGCACCGTTTGCTGCGACGGAAAGACCGGCGTGGAGATGGAGGCGCTCACCGGCGTGTCCACGGCGCTTTTGACCGTTTACGATATGTGCAAGGCGGTCGACAAGCGCATGGAGATCACCGGCGTGCACCTTGTGGAAAAGCACGGCGGCAAGAGCGGCGATTTCTATTTTGAGGAAAGCAAATGATCGATCGGTTTGGACGGGATATCCGCTATCTGCGCATTTCGGTGACCGACCGGTGCAACCTGCGCTGCCGGTACTGCATGCCCGATGGCATTCAGACGGTCTCCCACGATGACATCCTGCGCTACAGCGAGCTCCTGCGCCTTGTGCGCCTGTTCGCCGGGCTGGGCATCGAGCACGTGCGCGTGACCGGCGGCGAGCCGCTGGTCCGCAGGGACGTCGCGGGCTTTATCGCGGATATCAAGCAAACGCCCGGCATCCGCACCGTCTCCATGACCACAAACGGCACGCTTCTGCTGCCGTATGGCCGCGCGCTGAAGGAGGCCGGCTTGGATTCGGTCAACATCAGCCTGGACACGACGGATGAAGACCTTGCCCGGAAGATCACCGGGTGCAGCGGCGTTGTCCAATCCGTGCAGGAGGGCATTCGCCTGATGCGGGAGCTGGACATCCCGGTCAAGCTCAACGCGGTGCTGCTGCGGGAAACGGAGAAAACGCTCCCGGCGCTGGCCCGCTTTGCGGAGGAGGGAGTGCCCGTCCGCTTCATTGAGCTGATGCCCATGGGATACGGCCGGGAGGCGAGCGGCCTTCCCGCCGGGGAGGCGCTCCGCATCCTGCGGTCGGTCTACCCCGATCTGCGCCCGAGCGCGGCACGGCTGGGTACCGGGCCTGCGCATTACTATGAGAGCGCGCGCCTTTCGGCGCCGATCGGCCTGATCGATGCGGTCAGCCACCGGTTTTGCGAAAGCTGCAACCGCGTGCGGCTGACCAGCATGGGCGTGCTCAAGCCCTGCCTGTGCTTTGAAGAGGGCGTCGCGCTCGGCGCATTGCTGCGATCCGGCGCGGACGATGAAGCGCTGCGGCGGGCCACGGAGGACTGTATCTTCCAAAAGCCCCGTCAGCATTGCTTTGACACCCCGCAGAACATGACGGAAAACAAACTGATGTCACAGATCGGAGGATAAATCGCCATGGGTACCGTATTGGCCGTATGTACGAGCGCCGTCAAGGGCGTACAGAAAAAGAATGTGCAGGCTGCGGAATTCATCGTAAACCACGGCATACAGGGCGACGCGCACGCGGACAGCTGGCACCGCCAGGTGAGCCTGCTGAGCGCCGACAAGATTGAGGCGTTTCGCGCAAGGGGCGCCGAGGTGGAGTATGGCGCGTTCGGCGAAAATCTCGTGGTGCAGGGCTTTGATTTTCGCGCCCTGCCCGTCGGCACGCTCCTGCGCTGCGGGGATGTGCTGCTGGAGATGACGCAGATCGGCAAGGAGTGCCATAGCCATTGCGCCATCTTTCATCAGGTGGGCGACTGCATCATGCCCCGCGAGGGCGTGTTCGCCAGGGTGCTGGAGGGCGGAACCATCCGCACCGGCGATACGATGGAGCTCGTGCCGCGCACATCGCCCCGGCCCTATCAGGCGGCGGTGATCACGCTCTCCGACAAGGGCGCGCGCGGCGAGCGCGAAGACCTCTCCGGCCCCGCGATCGTCAGGCGGCTGGAGGCCGCGGGCTACGAGATCGCGGAAACGCTGCTGCTGCCGGACGGGGAACAGCCGCTCAAAACGCAGCTCATCCGGCTGTGCGACCAACGTCAGCTCGACCTGATCCTCACAACCGGCGGCACCGGCTTCACCCCGCGCGACCAGACGCCCGAGGTAACGCTTTCCGTAGCCGAGCGGCAGGTGCCCGGCATTTCGGAGGCCATCCGCGCCCATTCGATGCAGATCACAAAGCGCGCGATGTTCTCGCGCGGCGTATCCGTCATCCGGGGCAAGACGCTGATCGTCAACCTCCCGGGCAGCCCCAAGGCGGTCGATGAGAGCATGGACGCGTTTCTGGACACGCTCCCGCACGGGCTCGACATGCTCCGCAACAGCGTGCAGGACTGCGCGCGCACCTGAAAACAGGTGCATCGTTCACGGCAAGGACGTGTAAATCCACGTTTTTGCATAAATCATTGCGAACAGCAAAGAAAGAAGGACGTTAACATGAAACACCTGAAGACCATTTGCGCACTGCTGATGGCGCTGCTCCTGTGCCTGAGCATGATCGCCTGCAGCGCCAAGCCCGAGCCCGCCGCCGAGCCGACGGCCGCCCCCGCGGCAGAGCCGACGGCCGAGCCCGCGAACGAACCGGCGCCCGAGCCCACCGAGGAACCGGCAGAGGAGATCGAAGTGATCGTCTTTGCGGCCGCCTCCATGACCGAGACGCTGACCGAGATCGCGGAGCTCTACAAGGCCGTCGCGCCGAACGTGAAGCTCACCTTCAACTTCGATTCCTCCGGTACGCTCAAGACGCAGATCCAGGAGGGAGCCGACTGCGACCTGTTCATCTCCGCCGGTCAGAAGCAGATGAACCAGCTCGACATTACCGCCGACGCCTCCGTGAACACCGAGGGACTGGACCATGTGCTCGAAGGCTCGCGCATCAATCTGCTCGAGAACAAGGTCACGCTCTGCGTTCCCAATGGCAACCCGAAGAACATTGCGAGCTTTGACGATCTGGCTGCGCTCCTCAAGGATGGCGACATCCTGTTCGCCATGGGCAACAGCGACGTCCCCGTGGGCCAGTACACCCAGAAGATCCTTGCCTATTATGAGCTGAGCGAAGAAGACCTCGCAGCCGCCGGCAAGATCACCTACGGCACCAACGTCAAAGAGGTCACCACGCAGATCAGCGAAGCCAGCGTTGACTGCGGCGTTGTCTACTGCACGGATGCGTTCAGCGCCGGCCTCACCGTTGTGGATTCCGCCACGAAAGAGATGTGCGGTCAGGTCATCTACCCCGCTGCGGTCATGAAGAACGCCGCGCAGGCGGAAGCCGCGCAGGCCTTCCTCGACTATCTGCAGACCGCAGAAGCGATGGCCGTCTTTGAAAACGTGGGCTTTGCGCCCGTTGCGTAACGAACTGTTCGGGCAGGGCGCGGCCGCGCTCTGCCCGTTTTTGCATCCGGACGATGGGGGTTGATCTTTTTTGGACTGGTATCCGCTTTGGAATTCTCTTCGCATCGCATCGATCAGCTGCGTGCTGGTGTTTTTTACGGGCATTTTTGCAGCCTACTATGTTGCAAAGCTGCCTCGCGCCATCAAAGGCGTGCTGGACGTGATTCTGACGCTCCCGATGGTGCTGCCGCCCACGGTCGTCGGTTATTTCCTGCTGCTTGTGTTCGGCGTGAAGCGGCCGATCGGTATGCTGCTCGATCAGGTGGGCGTGCGCTTTGTCATGACGTGGTACGGCGGCATCATCGCCGCGGCGGTGGTCGCCTTTCCGCTGATGTACCGCACCGCGCGCGGCGCGTTTGAAAGTTTTGACGACACGCTGGCCTATTCCGGACAGACCCTTGGCCTGTCCAACAGCTATATCTTCTGGCGCATCCGTATGCCGTACTGCCGGCAGGGCATTCTGGCCGGCACGGTGCTCGCCTTTGCAAGAGCGCTCGGCGAATACGGCGCGACGAGCATGCTCATCGGCTACACGCCCGGAAAGACCGCGACCATCTCCACCTCCGTCTATCAGTATTGGCGCACGAACGACGAGCGGAGCGCCTTTATCTGGGTGATGATCAATCTTGCGATCTCCGCGGTCGTGCTGCTCATCGTCAACATGCTCGAAAAGAAAAATCAGCGGGGAGGCGCGCGCGTATGAGCCTGATCGTGGACATTCGCAAACATCTCGGCGCGTTCCGGCTGGACGTGCAGTTTGAGGCGGCGGAGGGCGTTATGGGCATCCTCGGCGCTTCCGGCTGCGGCAAGAGCATGACGCTCCGCTGCATTGCCGGCGTGGAGCGGCCGGACGCGGGCCGCATCGAGCTGGACGGCGTCACGCTGTTTGACAGCGAAAAGCGCATCAACCTGAAGCCGCAGCAGCGGCAGGTCGGGTATCTGTTCCAGAATTACGCGCTGTTTCCCAACATGACGGTCCGGCAAAACATTCTCTGCGGCCTGAAAGGCGAGAAGGACCGCTCCCGCCGCGAGCGGCTCTGCGCGGAGCATATCGAGCTGATGCAGCTTGGCGGTCTTGAAAAGCACTATCCCGCGCAGCTCTCCGGCGGGCAGCAGCAGCGCGTTGCGCTCGCCCGCATTCTGGTGAGCCAGCCGAAGCTCCTGATGCTCGACGAGCCGTTCTCTGCGCTCGATACGCATCTGCGCGAGAAGCTGCTCGTGGAGATGAAGGCACTTTTGCACAGCTACGGCGGCGTCTCCCTCGCGGTCACGCACAGCCGCGACGAGGCATATGACCTGTGCCAGACGATCGCCCTGATGGAAAACGGCCGGATCCACACACATAAGCCCACCAAGCAGCTCTTTGCCGACCCGGGCACGGTGACCGGCGCGATGATGACGGGCTGCAAAAACATCGCCGCGGCGTACCGCACGGGAGAGTTCGAGGTGGAGGTGCCCGACTGGGGCGTTTGCCTGCGCACGGCGCAGCCGGTGCGGGACGGCCTTGCCGCTGTCGGTATCCGCGCGCACTATTTCAGCGCGAACAGCAAGCAGAACAGCTATTCCGTTCAAATACTGGATATTGTGGAGGAACCCTTCGAGGACATCATCCGGTTTCGCTATCAGCATCAGGCGGACGGTACGCCCGATCTCTGGTGGCGCATCCCCAAGCAATACCGGCCGCAGAACAGGCCGGATGGCGCCGGCCTCTCACTGGGCATCGCGCCGGCCAATGTATTGCTGCTGTATGCGCCGCGCTGACCGAAGCCATCCCGCCGGTAACAAGCAAAAATTGAACGAAAAGGAGTGAACCCCATGAAACTCAGCGCACGGAATCAATTCAAGGGTACGGTGGTCGGCATCCAGGAGGGTGCGGTCAACGGCATTGTCAGGATCGATATCGGCGGCGGCAACATCATGTCCGCAACCATCTCCATGAATGCCATTCAGGAGCTGGGGCTTGCGGTTGGCAAGCCGGCCTATGCGGTCGTCAAGGCCACCTCGGTGATGGTGGGCGTGGACGATTGAGCCGGATCGGGCTTTCAACAGGGGCGCCGGAGCTTTCCCGGCGCCCCGTTCTGCTTTACAAACCGCCGCACGGTGCAAAATGCATGGAGCGGGCTTGACCCGCTCCGAACCGGCAGACTATAATGGTCTTCAGGAGCGGGCATCCGGCAGCCCGCCGCACATCGAGGAAAGCCGGTCGCCTGACGCCGGAAAACTCCGTCCCATCATGAACGGAGCGGTCTTGGATTCTGCTATCAAAGGAAAAGGGGTGGTTTTGTGCTGGGTGCAATCATTGGAGATATCGTCGGTTCCCGCTTTGAGTGGCATAACCACAAATCGAAGGACTTCGATTTCTTTTCCAGAAAATGCTTTTTCACGGACGATACGATCATGACCGTTGCCGTGGCCGCAGCAATCCTCGACGCAAACGGATCATACGACAACCTCGGGGAGCTGGCCGTCAGCGCCATGCAGGAGATCGGCCGCCCGTATCCCGATTGCGGATATGGCGGGCGGTTCTTCGGCTGGATGTATTCGGACGACCCGCAGCCATACAACAGCTTCGGCAACGGCGCGGCCATGCGCGTCAGCCCATGCGGATTTGCCGCGCGCGATCTGGATGAGGCGCGCCTGCTCTCGCGCAAGGTAACGGAGGTCACGCACAACCACCCGGAGGGGCTCAAGGGCGCCGAAGCAACGGCAACGGCCATATTCCTTGCGCGGCAGGGGGAAAGCCTGTCCGATATCCGCGCGCACATAGACGCGCACTATTACCCGATGGACTTCACGCTTGACGGCATCCGGGACAGCTACGTCTTCAACGAAACCTGTCAGGAAACGGTGCCGCAGGCGCTCATGGCCGTGTTTGAATCCAATGGATTTGAGGACGCGATCCGCAATGCGATCTCCATCGGCGGCGACAGCGACACGGTCGCGGCAATCGCCGGCGGGCTGGCGGAGGCGCATTACGGCGTTCCCGCATCGCTGGCCCGGCAGACGATGCTCTATCTCGATCAGAACCTGATCGAGATCTGCATGGAATTTGAGGGCAAATTTCAGTAAGCAAAGCGAAGCGGCGTTGCATGTCCCCGGTTCCGGCAATCCGCTGAGCGACAAGGACTCAACGGCGTGTACCGAAATGTGTACCAAAAAAATCAAAGCCCCTGAATCTCCATCGATTCAGGGGCTGTTCTGGTGGGGATGGAGGGGCTCGAACCCCCGACCTCTTCGATGTGAGCGAAGCGCTCTAACCAGCTGGGCTACATCCCCGAACATGTTTTATTTTACAGCATATGG
>JAQXRK010000239.1 GCA_029218485.1 bacterium
CATCTTTGGCATACATGTCCACTCAGTCGGTTGACCCGCATCCGTCTCCTGCCGGAAGGAGGCCGGTCCGTTCGGATGCACCGTGCTTCTTCCGCCCTTGTTCTCTGCGCCGCTGCGAAGCCACGCGAGATGGGAGTCTTCAGGCCCAATATCTGCAACGGACGCGCCCGTACAGAGGATCCCCGCTCCGCACCAACTGGGCTGGGGTACGCCATGCGCAACAAGCATGGCACATGCGCCTGACACAAAACTGCCCGTTCCGCGTCCCGGGGGTGGAGTACAGCGTGTACAACTCCCCCACATACACGCCGCACATAGAGGTCGCCTGTTTTGCGTCTCTGGGGGCGGAGTGCGCAACAGCCCCGTATACATGTCTCATGCAGAGGTCGTCCGTTCCGCGCCCCGGGGTGGAATACAGCGTGCGCAACAGCCCCCGCATATGTGCTTCTTGCAGAGGTTGCCCGTTCTGCGCACGTCCCGGGTTTTGGCGCGGCATGCGCATTCCGGGCCGCAAAAGACCGCGAAGCGGGACGGATAGCGGATTTCCGGCATGGAACGCCCTGCTGCCGCAATAGGATAGTAGCAGCTTTTCACGGGCCGAGAGCACCGGAAACGGAGGGAACCGCATGGAGGAGTGCATCGCGCTGCTGCTGCTCGCATCGGGCGCTTATTTTACGGGGAAGACCCGGTTTGTGCAGGTTCGCCGCTTCCTCCCCTCCCTCGCCGTGTTCTTTCGCGGCGCCGGTGAGCGGGACGGCCGCTGCGTCTCGCCCTTTGAAGCCGCCGCAACCTCCCTCGCCGCTTCCCTCGGCGCGGGCAACATTGCCGGCGTAGCCGGCGCGCTGCTCACAGGCGGGCCGGGCGCGATCTTCTGGATGTGGATCAGCGCGCTGCTCGGCATGGCGCTCAAGTATGCGGAAATCCTTTGGGCGGTGCGGTTTCGCCAGCGCGGCCCCAACGGCTGGTACGGCGGCCCCATGTTCTACATTGAGCGCGGTCTCCCGCCCCGGTGGCACTTTCTGGCCGTCCTGTTCGCGCTGTGCGGCGCTTTTGCGGCGCTCGGCATGGGGAATCTGGCGCAGGTCAATACCGTTGCAGAATCGGTAAAAACGTTCTTCTCGGCGTTGTGCGGTGGCCTGTCCCCATCGGCCGAGCGCCGCGTGGCGTTTGCAACGGGCGTGCTGGTCGCGCTCCTCGTGGCGCTCTCCCTGCTCGGCGGCAGCAAGCGGGTCGGCCGGTTTGCCGCGCTGCTCGTGCCCTTCATGAGCGTGCTCTATATCGGCGGCGCGGTGCTCGTCATCCTGCAGAACACGGCGGCGGTGCTGCCCGCGCTCTCCTGCATCGTTCAAAGCGCGTTCCGTCCGGAGGCAGCGCTCGGCGGCGCAGCAGGCGTCACCATCGCGCAGGTGTTCCGCATCGGCGTGTCGCGCGGCGTTTTCACGCATGAAGCGGGGCTTGGCACCTCGGCCATCGCGCATGCCGCGGCGGACGCAAAATCGCCGGAACAGCAGGCGCTCTACGGCATCTTTGAAGTGTTCCTCGACACCATCATCATGTGCACGCTCACGGCGCTCGCGCTGCTCGTCTCCGGCATCCCGCTGCCCTACGGCAACGATGCGGTCGCAGGCGCGCTGGTCATCGATGCGTTCGCGACCCGGTTCGGCGGCGCCGGCGCAAGCCTGTTCCTCTCCCTGTCCCTGCTGCTGTTTGCGTTCTCCAGCATGCTGGGTTTTTCGCTGTACGGCTCACAGTGCGCAGCATATCTGCTCGGCCCGCGCGCAGTGCGGCCCTATCTGTTTTTGTACATCGGCCTGTGCATCCTCGGCTCGCTCATGCCCCTGGCGCTGGCATGGCGGCTCTCGGAGCTTGTGAACCTGCTCATGGCCGTCCCGAACCTGATGGCGCTCTTCCTGCTCTCACGCCGCCATAGCGCGTGATGGTGAGCGGTAACCGGCCCGTGGGCACACATCTCGTATACGGGCGTAAAACGCCGCAGAAACGAACAGCGGGCACCGGTTCCCCCATTGGGGAAACCGGCGCCCGTTGCACACAAGCCTCTTTATCCGCCGCGCACAGGCGCAGCCACCGACCGGCCGCGCGCGGGGTCAAGCGGTTCAAGGCGGTTAGAATTGGAACGACTCGAACGGATCGTAGCCCTTTGCGTATTTGGCGGTGCCATGCTCGATATAGAACACCGTAAATCCATCGGCGTCAACGGTCGGATACAGCCCGTACAGGCTGGGATCCATGATGCGGTAGATCGCTTCCTTTTCCGCCGGGTCCTCAACCATAACGGCGTTGCCGCTGATGCGGATATGGTAATCGCCGGCATCGCACATATAGGCCACGCGGGGATTGGCCAGCATCTGCCGGTAGACGGACTTTACGCTGGAGGTGGTGAAGTACAGCTTGCCGTCCTTTTCAAACTGGAACTCCCAGCCGCGCATATCCGGATAGCCGTTTTCATCAATGGTCGCGAACACGCCGTGGGCAAAATTGCCCATCAAGCCACACAGTTTTTTCAAGTTCATCGCATGCTTCTCCTTCTCTGTATTTTTGATCGACGGCCGGGCAGAGAGTGGTCTCTGCGGGGTTGTTTCCGGCCGTAAAAGCATTTTTTGAAGCAGAACAAGCCAAATCCCGGAGCGGAGCTTGCAGCCCCGCAGATCGCCGATTTGGGCCGCTGTGCCATCATTCCCAATCCGTGAAAGCACAGGGGCGCCGGTTCGGCTTTCCGGATCTGTTTCGGAATATGCCGAAACGCCCCCACTGTGTGGGGGCGTTCATGGTTTCATCAAGAGATGCTGCGCTTACTCCTCGGTCTTGAAGGCCTGGAAGAGGTCTGCCAGCGACGTGGTGGTGGACTGCACCGGCGGCAGTTCGTAATCGCCATCCTCGCTGCTACGGCGGCGGCGGTCGTTGCGGTCGCGGCGCTCGCCGGAATCGCTCTGCGCGGCCGGACGCTCGGTGCGCTCACGGCGCTGCGGCTGCTGCTCGCGCTCGCGCTGGCGCTGCTCTTGGCGCTCCTGATACTGGCGATCGCGCTCGGCGCGCTCGGCCTGCAGCTGCTCGGCAACCTCGGGCTGCTCCTCAAGGATCGCCTCGCGGCGGCTCAGGCTGATGCGCTTGGCCTCGGTGTTGACCTCGAGCACCTTGCAGCGGACGATGTCGCCAACCTTAATCTCATCCTCAACCTTGGCAATGCGGCGCACGCCAACCTGAGAGATGTGGATCAAACCGTCGATCGTGGACTCCAGCGCCACAAAAGCGCCGAACGGCACGATGCGGACAACCTTGCCCTCTACGATGGAGCCGACCGGATACTTCTGATCCGCCAGCGTCCACGGCTTCGGCTGGAGCTGCTTGTAGCCCAGCGATACGCGCTCCTTCTCGACATCCACGTTCAGGATCAGCACTTCGATCTCCTGGCCGATGGACAGCACGTCGGAGGGATGCTTGACGCGGCCCCACGCCGCATCGGTCACATGGACGAGGCCATCGATGCCGCCGATATCGACGAACGCACCGAAGTCGGTGATGCGGCGGACAACGCCCTTCACCTTGCTGCCAACGACCAGCGACTCCCACTTGGCGCGGCGGTTCGCGGCGGCTTCCGCGAGCAGAACCTGCTTCTGCGAGGCCACGATGCGCTTGCGCTGCTTGTCGGTCTCAAGAACCTTCAGGCGCATGGGCTTGCCCACATACTCGCTGAGGTTCTCAATATACTTCGTCGAAACCTGAGACGCGGGTACGAAGGCGCGAATGCCATCAATATCGGCGATGATGCCGCCCTTGACGACTTCCTTGCCGACAGCGTCAAACACCTTGTCGCTGTTCTCGGCTTCCGCCATCATCTCGTCCCAGAGCTTTTTGCTTTCAACGTTCTTGCGGGAGAGGAGCACATTGCCTTCACCATCGTTGACCTTCAGCACCTCGACCTCAATGGAGTCGCCCACGTTGAGCAGCTCGCTCGGATCGGCGTCGGCGTCGTTCGAGAACTCATTCTTCGGAATGATGCCATCGGACTTGTAGCCAACGTTGACATACACTTCGCCGTCCACGATCTGCAACACGGTACCCGTGATAATCTGACCGTTGCGAATGCGCGTCAAGGTCTTTTCGAAGGCCTCTGCGAAATCGGACGTCTCGTCTGCCGTCTCTGCAGACTGGGTCGTTTCCTCGGCTGCGGTTTCCACAGCGGGTTCTTCGGCCGCAACGACTTCCTCAGCCACAGCGGGTTCTTCGGTTACGGCGATTTCCGCAGCGGGGGCTTCCGCTTCGATGGTTTCAATCGTCGTCTTTTCCAGTTCGCTCATTAGTTGTATAACCTCCCTAATCATCCAGTCCGGCGTTGATGCGCCCGCGACAACTCCTATTATATCATCGGATTGTAAATTATCAAGCAAAAGTTTATCGATATTCTCTATGGTTTTGGTCTGTTTACAAAACTTTTTTGCAATTTCGGCCAATCTGCCCGTATTTGCGCTCGAATGTGAGCCGATCACGAACATTTTTGTGCACCGCGCAGCGATCTGCTCCGCCTCCCGCTGGCGCTGCCTTGTGGTGTCACAGATGGTGTCATGGACCTCGAGTTCGGCAATCCGCTCCCGAAGCGCCGCAACGATCGCCGCATACTCCGCCCTTGCCATGGTCGTCTGCGCAACGATCACCGCCTGCCGCATGGGCGTCACCCGCTCCGCATCGGCCACGCTCTCGAGCACGCGCGCCCCTGCACCCGCGTAGCCGAGGATGCCGGCCACCTCCGGGTGGTGCGCCTGCCCGGCAACGAAAATCGCTCTGCCGTTCGTGTCCGCTACGAGGCGGTGGATCCGCTTGACGAACGGGCAGGTCGCATCGACGACCGTCACACCCCGTGCGCGGCAGGCTGCCTCCTCCTGCGGCGGCACGCCGTGCGCGCGAAGGATCAGCGTATCCCCCTCTTGCAGCGCATCCACGCGCTCCACCGGGCGCACGCCCTGCTCCGCAAGCGCTTCCACCACGCGCTCGTTGTGGATGATCGCGCCATAGGTCCATGCGGGCAATCCCGCATCGGCATAGCGCTTTGCCAGCGAAACGGCGCGCTGCACGCCGAAGCAGAAGCCGCTGTGCCTTCCCACCAGAATCCGCACGGCTACGCCTCCAGCTGCAGCCGAAGCTGCTGGAGCTTATCGGCAATGGCCTGCGTGACCACATCGACCGATTTGCCCTTGTGCGCGGCCGCGATGGCCGCCGCGTCCATCGGCTCGCCCACGATCATATTGATGCGCAGCTTGCGGTAGGTACGCGGGTCGGAGTAGACGGGGATGATGGGCACCTTGCAGCGGAGCGCCAGAAACGCTGCGCCGCGCTCCAACTCGTCCAGCTCTCCCGTCACGGAGCGCCGCCCCTCCGGGAAGATGCCGAACACCTTTCCCTTTTCCAGCACCTGCATGGCCTGTTTGAGAGAGGTCATATCCGCCTGCTTGCGGTTGACCGGAAACGCGTAGAGCCCCTTCATGAGCAAAAACCTCGCGATCGGGTTCTCAAACAGCTCCTTCTTGGCCATATAGTGGATGATGCGCGGGCTGACCAGCGCGATGAGGATGGGGTCGGTCAACGCCCAGTGGTTGCTCACCAAAATCGCGCTGCCCCGGTGCCACAGGTGCCGTTTCCCGCGCACGCGCGGGCGCAGCAGCAGGAGCAGAATGGGTGAGAGCAGAATTTTTCCAATGATGTAGATCATCCGTCGCATTCCTCCCCGAGCGCGCGCACAATCTCTCCGACGACCGCTTCGACGCTCATGCCGGTCGTATCGATCAGGACCGCGTCGTCCGCCTGGCGCAGCGGCATGAACGCGCGGTGGCTGTCGTTATAATCGCGCTCGGCAATCTCCCGCGCAATGTCCTCGACCGTGCCGCAGGCCTGGCCGCGCGCCCGCATCTCGTCGAATCGCCTTTTCGCGCGCTCATAAGCGCTGGCGGTGAGATAAAACTTGTGCGGCGTATCCGGCAGAACATTCGTGCCGATGTCCCGCCCGTCCATGATGACGTCGTATTGCGCGGCCACCTGCCGCTGCAGCTCGGTCAGACGCACGCGCACCGCCGGATGGGCGGAAACGGCGGACGCGGCCATGGCCAGCTCCGGCGCGCGCAGCCCGTCGGTCACGTCCTCGCCGGAGAGCAGCACGCGCTGTCCCGCATCCGTATACCGCACCGCAATCTCCGCGCCCGGCAGCGCCGCGCCGACCGCTTCCGCATCGTGTACCGGCACGCCCTGCCGCAGGCACCAGAGCGCCATGGCGCGGTACATGGCGCCGGTATCCAGATATCGGATGCCGAGCCGCGCGGCCACGGCCTTTGCGACGGTGCTCTTTCCGGCGCCCGCCGGACCGTCGATGGCAATGTTCAATCGCTGCATACGCTGCTCCTCCCGGCCAACGCGCCCGTCGACCATGCAATCTGAAGATTATAGCCGCCCGTGACGGCGTCCACATCGAGCACCTCGCCCGCAAAATACAGCCCCCGAATGCGCTTGGATGCAAGGTCGCGGGACCGCACCTCGCGCACGGATACGCCGCCGCGCGTTACGACCGCCTCCTCGATGGGGCGCGCGCAGCGGACGGTCAGCGGCAGGGCCTTGAGCGTATCGCGCACCGCCATGCGCTCGCCGCGCTTGAGCTCGCTGACGCGCTTTTGCGCATCCACGCCGGCCTGCTCCAGCACCGCCAGCAAAAGCCGCTCCGGCAGCAGCGCATGCAGCGCGCCGGCCAGCTGCTTCTGCCGGTTGGCATCGAGGTCCCTGAGCAGGCGCGCGTCCAGCTGCTCCTGCGTCAGGCCCGGTTTCAGGTCGATGGCCAGCCGCACGCCGGCCGGCTCCTCCGCGATCAGGGAGGACAGCGTGAGCACCAGCGGGCCGGAAACGCCGAAATGCGTGAACAGCATTTCGCCCGGCTCGGACTGGAACAGCCGTTTCTGCTCCCGATACGCCGAGAGGGTCACATTTTTGAGCGTCAACCCCGCCAGCGCGGCCGGCCACGTTTCCTCCGTCACCAGCGGCACCAGCGCGCCGCGCGGCGGCTCCACCGCATGTCCCGCCTCCGCAGCGAACCGATAGCCGTCCCCGGTGGAGCCGGTCTGCGGATAGCTGCACCCGCCGGTGGCGATGATCGCCGCTTCGCAGGGGATTTCCCCGTTCTCCGTCCTGACCGCGCATACCGCGCCATCCTCGATGCGCAGGCCGATTGCGCGCGTATGCAGGCGCACCTGCACGCCGCTTGCGCGCACATGCCGCTCCATGGCGCGCAGAATATCGCTCGATTTGTCGGAAGCCGGGAACACCCTGCCGCCGCGCTCCGTCTTGAGCGGCACGCCCAGCCGCTCGAGCAGGGCCATGAGGTCGCGGTTGTCAAACGCTGCGAATGCGCTGTACAGGAAGCGGGGGTTCTTGACCACGGCGGCAAAGAAGCCGTCACGCTCGCAGGCATTGGTCACGTTGCAGCGGCCCTTGCCGGTGATATACAGCTTCTTGCCGAGCTTCTCGTTCTGTTCGAGCAGGATGGTCTGCGCACCGGCCCCCGCGGCCTCCGCCGCAGCGATCATCCCGGCCGGTCCGCCGCCGATCACAACGACGGTCATGTCTCCTGCTCCTCCTCTTCAAAAAACGACTTTCCCTCCGCGGCCTCCATATGGGGATCGGTCATATAGACGCCCTCCTCGCTCCAGATCTTCTCGAGCTGGCTGAGGTGGTAGTATGCTTCGTCCTTGCGCGCAAGGCCGATCGCCACGATGATGGCGTTGATCAGCGAGAGCGGCGCAACGAGCGAATCGGCAAAGCTGGCCATGTTGCTGCGCGCGCACAGCACATAATCCGCATAGCGCGTGGACGGGGAGTTCGGCACGTCGGTCAGCGCAATGACGGTCGCGCCGCGCGATTTGGCGTAGCGCATGGCGTCGATGGTGCGCACGCTGTAGCGCGGGAAGCTGATGCCGATGCACACGTCCTCCGGCCCCAGACGCACCATGCGCTCATAGATATCCTGCACCGCGCCGTTGACAAACATGACGTTGTCGCAGACATAATCGAGATAATACGTCATAAACTGGGCCAGCGACATGGCGCTGCGGATACCCAGCACATAGATGCGCCTTGCGCCGAGCACCGCATCGATCGCGCAGCGAAAGCTCTCGTTGTCGATCATATCGATCGTGGCGCGGATGTTGTTGATATCGTCCGTCAGCACGCGCCGGAGAATGTCGTTCTGCGGAATGGATGCGGCAAGGCGAATGCGCTGCACGCTCGTGAGCCGGTGCCGGATCAGCTCCTGCAGCTCCTCCTGCAGGGCCGGGTAGCCGTCCAGACCGATGGCGTAGGCAAAGCGCACCACGGTCGATTCGCTCACGCCGACCGTTTCGCCAAGGCGCGCGGCGGTCATGAACGCCGCATCGTCATAGGAATGCATGATGTACTCGGCAATGCGCTTCTGTCCCTTGGAAAACTGTTGGTAATTCTCCGCAATCGTGTCGAGAAGTCCGCCCATGTTCCGTCCCCCTTCAATCCAGCAATCCGTCCACGGCAAGGGTGCCGAGGGTCTGCCGGTCCGTCAAATCATAGTGCAGCGTGGTAAAGACGGCATAGCCGTCCATGACATAGCGTTCGTCCACATCCTGTCCCGCCGGGTCGGAGAGCTTCTGTCCGCTCGG
>JAQXRK010000240.1 GCA_029218485.1 bacterium
CCGCACAGAAAGGAGCGGGCGGCCAAATAGCCGCCGGCGCGCGGAGACCGCAGCCGGGCTGCCTTGGACGGATACGGCGGTTGTTCCGGCGCTCCTTTGCAGATGGGAACCGGAACGGTATGACGGAGTGACGCCGGCGCTTTGCGCCGGCTTGCCGCTTTTTCGGGGAGCGCGCGCTGCTGCACGAATGGCGGCGGTTGCCCCGCCCGCGTTCCGGGGGGCGGAGATGGCGCGGCACGGGCGCACAGGGCGAACGCGCAGCGCACGGGGCAGGCGATTGCCCCCGCTTTTTCGGGGAGCGCGGCGCTGCTGCACGCGCAGCGTGCGGTTGCCCCGCCCGCCTTCCGGGGACGGAGATGGCGCGGCACGGGCGCACAGAGCGAACGCGCAGCGCACGGGGCAGGCGATTACCCCTGCTTTTTCGGCGGAGCGCGGCGTTGATGCACGCGCGGCGGCGGTTGCCCCGTCCGCATTCCGGGGGCGGAGATGGGGATGGAAATGGCGCGGTGTGCGGGGGAGCAGGCCGATGGCAACGGAAAGGAAAGGAGTTTTAGACGCATGCGGGTGGATACGGTTCTCATCGATCTGGACGGTACGCTGATCCCCATGGAGCAGCAGGCGTTTATCGATGCGTATTTTTCGGATTTGGCGCGGTTCATGGCCGGCTATGGCTATACGGACGCGCCCGCCCTGCTGGGCGCGCTGATGCGGGGCGTGAAGGCCATGATCCAAAACGATGGCGGCGCGACGAACCGGGAGCGGTTCTGGGCGGTGTTCTGCAAGGAGCTCGGTGAGGGCGTGCGCGCGGTGGAGCCGGCGCTCGAGGGGTTCTACGGCGGCGCGTTCGACGCGGTGCGCCGCGTGCTCGATCCGGCCGCTGCGGGACGGGATGTGCGCGCGCTGCTGGCGCTGCTGCGCGGCGAAAACCGGCGCACGGTCTACCTCGCCACAAACCCGCTGTTCCCGCCGGTGGCGGTGGAAACCCGCCTGCGCTGGATCGGCCTGACCCCGGCGGATTTTGACGGCATCACAACCTATGACAACAGCCGCTACTGCAAGCCGAATCCGGCCTATTATACGGAGATTCTCGAGCGGCTCGGCCGTCCGCCGGAAACGGCCCTCATGATCGGCAACAATCCGTCCGACGATATGTCGGCGCTCAAGGCCGGGCTCTCCGGTTATCTGGTCACGGATTATCTTGAAAACGAATACAACATGGACATCGCGCCGTTTCGCCGCGGCAGCTTTGCGGAGCTGACGGCGTTTGCCGCCGGCCTGTAGGGGCGCGCGGAACGCGGAAACGAAGGAGGGCAAAAGCGGATGGTGGCAGAAGCGGTTCGGTTCGCCATAGCGGCGCACGACAGCCAGTGCAGGAAGGGCACGCAGATCCCGTATATCACGCACCCGTTTGAGGTCGCGCTGATCCTTGCGCAGATGGGCGCGGACGACAACCTCATCGCGGCGGGGCTGCTGCACGACACGCTGGAGGATGCGGGCGTCGCGGAGGCAGAGCTGGAGGCCCGGTTCGGCGCGCGCGTGCTGAAGCTGGTGCAGAGCGATTCCGAGGACAAGTCGCTCCCCTGGGAGGCGCGCAAACGGGCGACGCTGGACGGCCTCGGGCGCGCGGAGCGCGAGGAGCAGATGCTCGCGCTGGCGGACAAGCTCGCGAACATGCGGAGCATCGCTGCGGACTACGCCGCGCTTGGCGACGCGCTGTGGCAGCGGTTTCGCCGGGGGTACGAGCAGCAGAAATGGTACTATACCGGCATTTGCACGGCGCTCGGCGCATGGGAGGGGACGAAGCCCTATGAGGAGCTTTGTGCCCTGGTCGGCCGCGTGTTCTCCCGCTGAGGGGAACGGCGGCAAAAGCCGGCGCGGGACAGGGAGTGCCGCGGCCGGGGGAGCAACGCTCCGGCGGAGATGGCCGTTAACCGTAGAGGGAAAGGGGAGAGAAGCATGATTCTGTATTTTACCGGAACCGGCAACAGCCGGTATGTGGCCAACCGGCTGGGCGCGGCGCTCAGCGACGAGGTGGTGCCCATCCATCCGTATATCAGGAGCAAAACGCCGGGCGCGTTTACCTCGCAGAAGCCGTATGTGTTCGTCATGCCGACCTACGCATGGCGCATGCCGCGCATCGTCAGCGCATTTTTGGAGGGCGCGTCGCTCTCCGGCAGCCGCGACGCGTATTTCGTGCTGACCTGCGGCGACGGCGCGGGCAATGCCGCCGCCGGGGCGAAGCGGCTCTGCCGGCAGAAGGGGCTGACCTTCCGCGGGCTGCTGCCGGTCGTGATGCCGGAAAACTACATCGCCATGTTCCCGGTGCCGGAGGCGGACGAGGCGCGGCGCATCATCGCGGCGGCGGAACCGGCCATCGACGCGGCGGCGGATGAGATCCGAAGGGGCGGGACGCTCCCGGCGCGGCGCGTCGGCCTGCTCGACCGCCTGCTCAGCGGCGTGGTGAATCCGGTGTTCTATGCGGCCATCGTGCGCGACCGCGGGTTCTGCGCGACCGGGGCTTGCACCGGCTGCGGCCGCTGCGCTGCGCTGTGCCCGCTGGAGAATATTCGCCTGCGCGACGGGCGGCCCGTCTGGAACGGCAACTGCACGCACTGCATGGCCTGCATCTGCGCTTGCCCGGCAGGGGCGATCGAGTACGGGAAGGCCTCGCGGGGCAAGCCGCGCTATTACCTCGATGACGGCTTGAACGGACGGAAATGAACGGCGCGCCCAAAAACGGACAGGGGGAAGAAACGGAATGCCGCTGCTGATCGTACGGAACGATATCACCAAAATGGCCGTGGACGCGATTGTGAACGCCGCCAACGCCTCGCTGCTCGGCGGCGGAGGCGTGGACGGCTGCATTCACCGCGCCGCGGGGGAGGGCCTGCTCGCCGAATGCCGGGCATTGGGCGGCTGCGAGACCGGGAGCGCGAAGATCACGGGGGCGTACAACCTGCCCTGCAGGTATGTGATTCACGCGGTCGGGCCGATGTGGATCGACGGGAAGCACAACGAACGGGAGCAGCTGGAATCCTGCTACCGCGTTTCGCTGCAGCTGGCCAGGGAGCATGCCTGCGAATCGGTGGCCTTTCCGCTGATCTCCTCCGGCATATACGGCTATCCGAAGGACAAGGCGCTGCAGGTCGCGATGGAGGTCATCGGCTCGTTCCTGCTCGAGAACGACATGACCGTTTATATCGTGGTGTTCGACAAGGCCGCCTACCGCATCAGCGAGAAGCTGTTTGCCGACATCACGGAGTATATCGACGATGTTTATGTCGACGCGCATACCGATGAGAGCGAGGAGCGCCGCCGCAGGAACCTGTTTGTGCGCATGGCGCCAAAGCCGC
>JAQXRK010000241.1 GCA_029218485.1 bacterium
TGGCCTGGTATATCGGGCTTTGCAAAGAAAAAGAGGGCGAAAGGGCCACATCCATAAAACAGCAAACAGCTACAGTAGTGTGAACTGCTGTAGCTGCTTTTGTGTCTCATCCTGTTATTTGATAATATGGAATCGAATAGACCGACAAATCGGGATTTATAACACGAAAGACATGTCACCGATTCGCTTTATTATTCTTTTCCCATCATCCCTCACAATCATCTGAGACACCCCGCCGGCAAAACCGAACAATTCACATGTGTTCAATGACGCAACTCCAAGACCAAGGAACATTGAATTGAAAACGCTTAAAAGGTCACCATGGGAAACGATGATGATATTTTCAGCCTCGGCTGCCATTATCTGGTCAAAAAATGGCTTCAATCTATTCCATTCGTCTCGTCGGCTTTCTGCATCGGGAAAAAGACGATCATCAATTGTTTTTTCGTCGCATTCAAGGTTTTCGCGCAGCCATTGCACGGATTTTCCGCAGCATCTTCCGAGGTTGCGCTCCCGCAATTCCGTTTTTACGATTGGAACAACCTTTAGTTGAGATGCAATGCTATCAGCTGTTTGCTTTGCTCGTTTTAGGTCGGAAGTATATAAAACGATTTTCTTACCGTCCAGCTCCTGTTTTAGCTTGATGGCTATTCGATCTGCTTGCTGCTTTCCCAATTCGGTCAAGCTCCAATCTGTCCATGAGCCTACCATGCCATTTGTATGGTGCTCAGACTGTGTATGCTGGACAGTAAAGATTCTCTTCATGGAATACCCCCCCGAACTGGATAGTGATGACCCCCAAATTCCAGTTTGCCGAACAGAAATAAGTGCGCACTTCTATACGGGGTAAGCCCCGTATGTGTGCTCTATAAGGCAAAAGACGTGACCGCTTTCGCCACGCCTTTTGCCTTATTTACTGCCTTTTGAACACCCGGCGAACAGCCCTCTTTCTTTTGTCATCCATATCATTGGCAAAATAGATTTCCCCCGCAAAAACAGCGGGCGGCGGCAGAACCGGCGCCAAATAAAACGAGCCCCATCAATCTGGGCTCTTCCCTTTCGGACGCTCCGAATGATGGATCTCGTTTCACTTACAGTATACGCCTTTCAGCGGAAAAATGCAACACTACAGAGGAAAGGTTCTAATCGTCCACCTTCATCATCTTGGCAATGGTGAAAAACAAGTCCTCAAACTCGGATGCATCCACGTCTCGGCAAAGGAATTGCACCAGATAAAACGCTTTGTCTCCCTTGAAGGCATAGTTCCAACCGCACATTCCATCTCGTTTATAGCGGTAAAACAGAAGTTCGTCCCGTTCTTCGGGCTGTGCATCGGTCTGGTTATTTTTGATAACACCTGTCACGTATTCCTCAACCGTCTCATCTTCCAATCCCTTTTTCAGCGTGAACGGTTCGATTTTGATTATGACGGCACCGAAATACGACGTGTAGTATCCGTCAAAGCCCATCTCGCTCTTCTGTTCGGTAAACTGTTCGGTCAGCGTGATCTGATACCCGTCTCCTGTGAAAACCTTGCTTTTTCCGTACTTGCCGTTCAGAATATCGGTATCGCTCGACGCGAAATCTCCGTTTATCGTCACAAATTGCTTTACGATACTGTCAAAGTCTGCCGTCCCCTCCTTTGTCATTGAGGATGCAGCAAGGAACAGGGTATTTGTGCCGATGGTGTTCAGCTTTGCGATGCAGATATAGGAATCGTAGTTTCTATTGTAATAATGGACGCTCTCGATGCCCGGCGCGACCACATTGCTTGCCGCTATATCAAAGTCCTTCGGCTTATCATCCCATCCGTCCGCTGCCAGATACCAGGTCATAAGGTCCTGCCCATTCAGCATGCTCTCCGTGACCAGATAGTAGTCCATGTCCGTAAGTCCGATCGTTTGCAAAGCGTTCATATCAAGCTTCAAAAGCGCTTCTTCCGTTGCGGAAAGATTTTGATCCACAACCGTCTTGATCTCGAACGTTTCCGGGAAAAGGCAGGTATATCCATGCCATGTCTCCGTTTTCAACTGAAGCTCCGTCATCGACTCTGGTTCGTCCGGCTCTGCGGAAACGGTCGGTTCGGGCGTCGGAACTTCGTTCAGCTCCGGCATCGGAGCTTCGGTTTCTATGACAGGCGGGTTTTCCTGCGCGGGATCGGAATCAGTGAGACATGCAAAAGAACTGAACAACAGGCTCAGGATCATTGCTGCGGCCAGAATGCGTTTCATACGAATCAGGGCTCCCTTCTGTGATACGATCATCAACTGTAATATGGGAATAATCTGCATGATTTCTGGTAAAATAAATTTTAACATGTTTGATTTGATCCTATCAACATTTTTTCAAAAAACATATATGTTACCATAAAGAATAGGAGAGAGCTTTTCGCCCTCTCCGAAATCCTTTGCCCTTATTGCAAAACTCGTTTGGTTTGGTTACTTCCCTAATTTTGAAAACAAAGGAACGAGTCCCATCAATTCGGGCTCTTCCCTTTCGGGCGCTCCCAAGGATGGAACTCGTTCCAAACTGAGTATACACATTTTGACGACAAAAAACAACATTTTTCCCCTGCCGCAGCGGCGCTCCATGGACGCAGAACCGGCGCCGGGCGCGGCGCACCCCACGGCTATGCGGGGCTGCAGGGCGGGGACGGGCCCGCTTACAGTACGGCCGAGAGAAAGCTCTGAAGCCGCGGGGTCTGCGGATTGCCGAAGATCTGCTCCGGCGTGCCCTGCTCCAGGATACTGCCGTCGGCCATGAACATCACGCGGGTGGAAACCTCGCGCGCAAAGCCCATCTCGTGCGTGACGATGACCATCGTCATATTGCGCTCGTGCAGGCGGCGGATGGCCTGCAGCACCTCGCCGGAGATCTCCGGGTCGAGCGCGCTGGTTGGCTCGTCAAAGCAGAGGATATCCGGGTCGAGCGCAAGCGCCCGCGCAATGGCCACGCGCTGCTGCTGGCCGCCGGAGAGCTGGTGCGGGTAGAAGCCGGCCTTGTCGGCCAGACCGACCTCATCGAGCAGCTGCAGCGCCCGGCGCTCGATCTCGGCGCGCACGGCCGCCTTGTTGCGGCGGTAATCCGGCCTCGCCTTGGCCTGCAGCTCCATCGCGAGCATCACGTTTTTGACCGCCGAATACTGCGGAAACAGGTTGAACGATTGGAACACCAGCCCGAAATGCAGGCGCTTTCGGCGGATGTCGCCCTCGCGCTGCGTGGCGGGGTCGTTCGCGTCGAACAGCACTTCGTCGTTGACCAGGATGCGGCCCTCGCTAGGCGTTTCCAGAAAGTTCAGGCAGCGGAGCAGCGTCGTCTTTCCGCTGCCGGAGGAACCGATGATGGCCAGCACCTCGCCCCGGTCGAGCGAAAAATCGATGCCGGTCAGCACTTCGGTCGATCCGAAGCTCTTTTTCAGTTGGTTGACCTCAAGAATTGCCATATCGCGACGCCTCCCTCTTTAAGCCTTGAAGTAGCCGAGCTTGCGCTCAACATAGCCGAACAGCAGCGTCAGCAGCCCGTTAAAAACCAGATAGAACGCGCCGGCGTAGAACAGCGGCCAGAGCAGCGACTGCGTTTTGATAAAGGTCTGCGCCTCCATGATGATCTCGCGTATGGCGATCACGCGCGCGAGCGACGTGTCCTTGACCAGCGTGATGATCTCGTTGCTCATGGGCGGTACGATGCGCTTGACGACCTGCAGCAGAATCACGCGGAAGAAGGTCTGCGTCTTGGTGAGGCCGAGCACCTGCGCCGCCTCGTATTGGCCCTTGGGAATACTCTCAATGCCGCCGCGGTAGATCTCGGAGAAGTAGGCGGCGTAGTTGATGATGAAGGCAACGACCACCGCCGTCATGCGGTCAAAGCCCTGCACCTCCCAAATCAGGCCGGGGCCGTAGAAAACGATCACAACCTGCAGAATCAGCGGCGTTCCGCGGATGATCCAGACGAAGGTGCGCGAGAGTGCGCGTAGCGGCTTGAAGCGGCTCATCGAGCAGAAGGCGATGAGCAGTCCGAGCGGCAGCGCGGCGACGAGCGTCAGTGCGAAGATGATGGCGGCCTGCGATGCGCCTGCCAGCAGTTGGCCGGTGACGTTCAAAAACAATTGCATGGAAGCGGATCCTTTCCAACTTGATGCGAAAGAACAGAACAGGGCGGGGGAGCGGCGCTCCCCCACCCGGGATCAACGGGGAATCGATCAACCGATCAGCAGATCGGAGAGATCGTATTTCTCGGCCAGCGCCTTGAGCGTACCGTCGCTGAGCAGCGCGGCGATGGCTTCGTTGGCCTTCGCGGTCACATCGCTGCCGAGCCGGAAGCCGATGGCATACTCCTCGTCCATCAGGTCGATGTCGGTTACGATCATCAGGTCGGCATAATCCGTGCCCTCACCGACCATCGCGTTTGCCATGGTCACATCGATGACCGCAGCGTCAGCCGTGCCGGCCTTGACCTCCAGCAGTGCGTCGCTCTGCGCCAGTACGCCGGTGAACACAGCGTTCGGCATATCGTTCTCGATCGTGGTGGCGCCTGCGCTGCCCTCCTCCGCGACAACGGACGCACCGTCAAACGACGCCAGATCGGTAAACTTTTCCGCATCCGCCGTGCGGATCACGACGACCTGCTCGTTCCTGAGGTAGGAGGTCGAGAAATCCATGTTCGCGCGGCGCTCTTCGCTGACGGTCAAGCCGTTCCAGATGCAGTCGATCTTTTTGCTGGAGAGCTCAAGCTCCTTGGAATCCCAGTCGATCTCGACAAATTCCGGCTTCACGCCCAGCTTCTCGCACAGCGCTTCGGCAAACTCGGTATCAAAGCCGATCAGCTTGCCGGTCTCGTCCGGGTAGTTCATGGGCTCATAGACCGTGTAGCCGATGACCAGAGTGCCCTTGCCGCTGATATAATCCCAATCGCTCTGCTCCGCGTCCTTGGCTGCGGGTTTTTCGGCCGCACAGGCGGTCATCGTCAGCACGAGCACCAGACAGGCGGTCAGCAGTGCGATCCATTTGTTCATGCGCTTCATTGTGGTAAACCTCTTTTCGTTTTCGTTGCTATTATATTACCACTTTACTATGATAAAGCGCAATACCTTTTTGAAAAATTTTTTATACTTTTTTGCGGAACGGGCGGCAGCGGTGTCACACAAAGTTTACAGGATACTGCTGAATCTTTTCATGGAAGTGTGTTATACTACCCACCATCCGGAAGGTTTGCCGGTATCGGGCCGGCAGAAACCGGATGATATCCATCCAAGGAGGGATGTTCTTTATGATGAAGAAAGTGATTGCGGCGCTGTGCGGCACCATGCTGCTGCTCACAACGCCCTTTGCCGCTCTGGCGGAGACGGAGCGCAAAGCGGAAGCGGATATGACCTTCGGCGAAATCCAGACGGTGGAGGAGACGCCCCTGCCGGACGACGGACTGACCACGCCGGGCCCCACGGCGGAGTCGACCGCTGCGCCTGACGCGCAGCCGGAAGAGACTCCTGCGCCGGACACGGAGCCGACCGCCACGCCGGGGGATGGCACGGGGTTCGTCGCGCAGCAGCGCGTGACCATGGGCGCGGATCTGACCGATGCACAGCGCGCGGCGGTGTACCGCGACTTCGGCATTGAGCCCGGCAGCGTGCGCGAGCTGACCGTGACCAACAAGGAGGAGCGCAGATACCTGGAGGGCCTGGTGCCGGATCGCAAGATCGGCAGCGTTGCGCTCTCATGCATCTTTATCACCACGCTGGAACCGGGCTCCGGACTCGATATTGAGATCTACAATATCAATTACTGCACGGAGCAGATGTATGTGAACGCACTGACCACAGCGGGTATCACCGATGC
>JAQXRK010000242.1 GCA_029218485.1 bacterium
GCGGTTTCCGAAAAAAAGCGGCAAACAATTTGACATGAATTTGAACAATCCGTTTTGAACATTGCCGTAACGCAACCATCATGGTATGATTGCTTACAGTGCTGAGTCGATTATCATCGGTTCGGGAGGAAATCCGGTCGCGTTTTCGTTTGCCGCGCCGCACCATTCTGAATTCGGGCAACATTCGGAGGCATTTTTATCATGAAGAAATGGCTTGCAAAGGTCATGGTAGGGCGCTATGGCGTGGATCAGCTGACCAACGCAATGTTGGTTCTGAGCATGGTCCTGCTCGTGGTGGCGCTGTTCTTTGGCAACAGCATTGTCAACACAATTCTCTGGACCCTTGCGGTGCTGCTGCTCGTGGCCGGCTATTACCGGATTTTTTCCAAAAAAACGAGCCAGCGATATCAGGAGAATCAGAAATATCTGCGGCTGCGCAATCGCATCACCGGCCGCTTCCGCTCCATGAAGGAACGGCTCAAGCAGCGCAAAACGCATCGCTTTTTCAAATGCCCCCAATGCGGCGTCACCGTGCGCGTGCCAAAGGGCAAGGGCAAAATCAAGATCACCTGTCCCAAGTGCAAAACCGCGTTCGTGCGCAACACCTGACCGATGTTCGGCTTTGTTGTCGCCAATCAGGAGGTGCTGGAGTCGGACAGGCTCCGGCGGTATCGCGCGTTCTACTGCGGGCTGTGCCGCACGCTCGGCAGCCGGTACGGTCTGGCAGCGCGCTGCTCGCTCACCTACGACATGACATTTTTGGTCATGCTGCTCAGCTCGCTCTATGAGCCGGAGGAGCAAAGCGTGCAAATGCGGTGCGTTCCCCATCCGCTCCGCGCGCACGAGTGCACGCAGACGGACTACACGGTGTACGCGGCCGGTCTGAACGTCATGCTCGCCTACTACAACTGCGAGGACGACTGGCAGGATGAGCACCGCATGGATCGGCACGCGGAGGCGCTGCTGCTCAAGCGGCATCTGCCGGCGCTCCGGCGCGCCTATCCGCGCCAAAGCGCGGCCATCGAGCAAAACCTCAAAGCGCTGCAGCAGGCGGAGCGCGAGCACGCGGACGTCGACACATTGGCAAACCTGTTTGCCGATCTGATGGGCGAGCTGTTCGTGCCGGATGAGAACGATCATTGGGCGGATACGCTCCGCCGTTTCGGCGCGGCGCTCGGGCGGTTCATCTATGTTCTGGACGCCTGTCTCGACGCGGACGCGGACAAAAAGCGCGGTGCTTACAATCCGCTGCTCGCCTTTCAGGCGGAGGCGGATTTTGACAAACGCTGTCAGGACATGCTCACGCTGCTCATCGGCGAGGCTGCGATCGCGTTTGAAACCCTGCCGCTCGTACAGGACGCGGACATCCTGCGCAACATCCTGTACTCCGGCGTTTGGACCAGATTTTCATTGCTGCAGCGCAAGCGGCAGAAGGAACAGGAACGCACATGATGACGGATCCTTATAAAGTACTCGGAATCCCCTCCACCGCGACCGATGATGAGGTCAAGCAGGCGTACCGCCGGCTTGCCAAGCGGTATCATCCCGATGCCAACCCGGGCGATCAGAATGCGGAACGGCGCATGCAGGAGATCAATGCCGCGTACGACGAGATCATGAACCGCAGAACGAATCCCAATGCAGGCCGCTCCACCGGGTACGACCCCTTCGGCGGCTTTGGCGGTGCGGGCTACAGCGGCTCCCGGCAGAGCGGACAGGGCGCGGACGGCAACACCTATTTTCAGGCGGCGCGCAGCTACATCCAGTTCGGCCGGTACCGCGAGGCGCTCAACGTGCTCTCCGGCATTCAGGAGCGCACAGCGGAGTGGTACCACCTCTCCGCGCTCGCCAACGCAGGCGTGGGCAACCGCGTTCTGGCCCAGCAGCATGCGCAGCGGTCGGTGCAGATGCAGCCGGACAACCTCGAGTACCGGGAGCTGTACGAGCGGCTGCAGCAGCCCGGCCAGACCTACACGTCCTTCGGCCGCGGCTTCTCCATGCCCATGTTCGATGTTGCGGGCGGCAGGCTGTGCCTCGGGCTGTGCCTTGCGCAGTCGCTCTGCGGCCTGTGCTGGAGGCCCTGCTGACGCATCCACCATCCGCATGGCGCTCCAATGCGGCCCGCTGCGAATGGGGTGCTCTACCGCCAGCGGTTCGCTTTCACCGCGGCTTTCTCCGGCCGGGATTTGCTCCCATCGCGATGCGATGTGCGCCCCTCCGGCTTGCAGGACGGCGCGGGCAAAGTGGCCATCCCCCCATTCCCCTGTCCGCACGCTTGTGGCGCCGCAGACAAATCTCCAAAAAACAGCGCATCCTCCGCATGATTTGACCATGCGGAGGATTGTTTTATGCGCAGGGTTCCGTTCCATCTTGCCGGTGGAGCATGCCGGTTTGCAGGGCGCTCCATGCGCCCGCGCTCCATGCGCCCCATGCCCGGTCTTTTACGGATACGAGGCCAAATGTGCTCCATGCGCCCGCGCACGATACGCCCGGCGGGAGCGCATGGAGTCCTTCGCTCTGAAAGCGGTTTAACCGGTCAGGCGAATGGCAGTCAAATGCGTGCATGCCGCTAGCATTATGCTCTGTGCGGGTTTATTTCGTGCGCAGAAACGCGGTCTTTGGGATTGTGATGATGGTCATGCCGGTCAGAATCGGCAAAGTGCGTGTGCCGATGTTCATGAACGATCGCATGCGTATGCGTGCTTCCGTCGTGCGTGTGCGTGATCAGGTGCACGTGGCTGTGAAAATGACTGCGCACGAGCGTGTCCCACACGGTAAAAACACTTCCGGCAATCATGAGGACCAGCGCGATCAGATAGGCTGCGGTCAGCGGTTCGTGATGAACCGCAAAGGCCAGAGCGGTTCCAATGAACGGCGCTATCGCGTAATATGCGCTGGTCTTGGCAGCACCGAGCCCCCTCTGCGCCCGAATATAGGTAAAGATGCTCAAGCCGTATGCCACGAAGCCAAGCAGCATGGCGCACAAGATGTATTTCCCCTCCGGCAGCTTTTCTCCGGCGATGACTGCGATGATGAAAGAACCTGCGCCCGAGCACAGCCCCTTGAGGGTCACAATCTGATAGGTGCTCTTTTCCGAGATGCTCCGCGTGCAGTTGTTTTCAAAGCCCCAGCAAACCGCGGCCAGCAGCACAAACAGCGAGCCAACGGAAAACGCCAAGCTCCCGCGCCGCTCAAAGGAGAGGATCATGCTGGATACGGTGATCAGCCCGATTGCTGTCCAGAGCTTCTTTGAGACGGGCTCATGAAAGATCAGCAGGGCAATCAGGGCGGTTGCGGCGATCTCAAAATTGCCCAGAAGCGATGCATTGGAGGACGAGCCGATGCGGATTCCGATCATCAGGAAAATCGGGGCCAGAATATCGAGCAGTATCATGCCGAGCGTGTATGGAAAATCCTTCTTTTCGAGGCGCTCCACCCTGCTCTCTTTCCGAAAATGGAACACATACATGACCCCAACGCCCAAGCCGGCCCCCAGATACAGGAATGCGGCCATAAACGTCGCGGGCACATGCTCCAGCAGGAGTTTGGAAAAGGGCGTGTTGAGCGCATAGCATACCGCCGCCAGTATTGCATACAGTACCGCGACCGAATTCTTGCTCTTTACACAACCGTCCTGACGCATTCTTCCGTTGATCCTTCCCGGCAAAGGGAGCTTTGTTGCCCCGCCCTTTCCCTCAATATAGTATATCAGATCACGAAACAAAAGCCACCGCCTGCATGGAGAAACGGCCGGATGTTTTTGCCCTGCCGTTCCCGGTATCCGCCGTCCATTCGCCGAAATGCTGCGGTCGCTTCCGCCTTGCTTTATGCGCGTCTCAGCCGTTCCAATTCCATTTTTGCGCACGGTTTTGCAGGCGCCTGCGCCAGAACCCGCTTTTCTTTTTTCATCGATTATCATATAATGGATCTATGAGTAACCACAGCAAAAAAACAAACGCTCCGGACTCTCCTTACGATGCGTATGCCCGCGAGGCGCAGGCAGCGCTGATTCGCCTGCTCAGGCGCAGCAAGGCTGCCCGGATCATCGCCGCGATCCTGTGCATTGTGATCGCCGTCTTTGCCCTGAACTGGTACCTTGGCGACCCGCTCGGCATCCTGCCGGCCGATGTCTCGACCGACCCGGCCGTGTCGGCCGCCGCGCCCTCCCCGACCGCTGCGGGAACGGCTTCGTCCGGCCCGTCCATCCGGGAGGGGGAAACGCTGGACGCCTATTTCATCGATATCGGCCAGGGTGACTGCATCTTCCTCGAAGCGCCGGACGGCTCCACGATGCTCATCGATGCGGGCGACCGCGGCAATTTCCCGGTCATCGACGCGTTTTTGAAGGCAAACGATGTGGAACGCCTCGACATCGTCGTGGCAACGCACACGCACGCCGACCATATCGGCAGCATGGCCGCGGTGATCGACAGCTATGACATCGGCGCCTTCTACATGCCGGATCAGCAGGCGGACAGCAACAGCTATGAGGATATGATGGATGCGGTCGAGGCAAAGAACATCCCGGTCCATATCGCCAAGCTCCTGCCCTCGGACACCGGCCCCATGGTCGTGGACTGGGCCGACGGCGTGGAGGTGCTGATCCTCTCCCCCTTTGACGGAACCTATGCCAGCTCGAACGATTACAGCATCGTCATGCGGGTACGATACGGCGAATCCGCCATCCTGCTGACCGGCGATGCGGAAACGACCGCCGAGCGGATTCTTCTCAAGGCGCTGCCGCACCGCTATGTGCAGGCGAATGTGCTGAAGGTCGGCCACCATGGCTCGACCACCTCCACCTGCGCGCAGTTTCTCTCCGCCGTCTCTCCGGACATTGCGGTGATCTCCTGCGGCGCGGGCAACAAATACGGCCACCCGGAACAGCCGGTGCTCGAGCGGCTTCTGGAGGCCCATGTGGAAACGTACCGCACGGATCTGAGCGGAACGATCCATATTGCCCTTGACGGTACTGCGGCAAGGGTGATAGAATAAGTGCAATGATGCACAGCGATGACGGGGAGGCGCTTTTGACCCCGCGCGTATCCAGAGAACACCGCGCCTGCTGAAAGCGGTGTACGCGTACAAGAGCAGCATTTCGCCCCTGAGCGGCGCCGGTGAACGGTCAGTAGCCGGCGGCGGGTAAGCCCGTTACAGCGGTAAGGCTCTGTGTTGGCAGAGCGAATGAGGGTGGTACCACGGCGCTTCGTCCCTTGCGGATGCGGCGCCCTTTTTGTTTCAAAACAGCAAAGGAGTATTACGATTATGTCCATACTGGAAACCCTGAAGAGCATCCATACGGAGGCCATGGAAAAGCTCAAAGCCGGGCGAACCGCGGAGGAGCTCGATCAGCTTCGCGTCTCCACGCTCGGCAAGAACGGACAGCTGACGGCCATTCTGCGCACGATGGGCAAGCTCTTGCCCGAGGAGCGCGCCGCCGTCGGCGCCGAGGCCAACCGCATCAAGCAGGCGTTTGAGTCTGCGCTGGAATCGCGCCGCAAGGAGCTGGCCGCCATCGCACAGCAGGCCCGCTTTGAGGCCGAAACGCTCGATGTGACCGCCCCCGGCGAAAACAAGCGCCCGATGGGCCGTCTGCATCCGATGACGCAGACATACCGCGAGATCCGCGACGCGCTGGTCGGCATGGGCTTCTCCTTGTTCGGCGGCCCGGAGATCGAGCTGGATGACAACAACTTCACGCTGCTCAACCTCCCGAAGGACCATCCGGCACGCGATATGCAGGATACGTTCTACGTCAACGAAAACGTTGTGCTCCGCACGCACACCTCCCCCTGCGAAATCCGCGCGCTCAAGGGCGTCAAGCCGCCGTTCCGGCTCGTCATGCCCGGCCGCGTGTTCCGCGTGGACGAGGTGGACGCCTCGCATTCGCCGGTGTTCATGCAGATGGAGGGCTTTATCATGGACCGGAACCTGACGCTCGGCGACCTCAAGGGCACGCTCGACGCGTTCATCCACGCCGTGTTCGGCGAAAACGTGAAAACGCGCCTTCGCCCCTCCTACTTCCCGTTCACGGAGCCATCGGCCGAGATGGACATGAGCTGCACGATCTGCGGCGGCAAGGGCTGCCGCGTGTGCAAGGGCACGGGCTGGATCGAAATCCTCGGCTGCGGCGTGACCAACCCGCATGAGCTGGAAAACTGCGGCTTCGATCCAAGCGAATGGACGGCGCTGGCCTTCGGCATCGGCGTTGACCGCGTGGCCAGCCTCAAGTACGGCATCACCGACATCCGGCTTGAGTACGAAAACGACGCGCGCTTCCTGCGTCAATTCTAAGGAGGAAACCGATTATGAAACTGCCGCTTCGCTGGCTCAAGGAATATGTGGACTACAACGTAACGAACGAGGAGTTCGTGGAAAAGATGATGTGGCGCGGGTTCGAGATGGCCTCGATCGATCCCGAGCTGCCGGGCGTGGAGGGCGTGGTCGTCGGCCGCGTCAACTCCATCGTCAAGCATGAAAACTCCGATCACCTCAATATCTGTCAGGTGGACGTCGGAACCGAGGTGCTCCAGATCGTCACCGGTGCGCAGAACGTAACCGCCGGTGCGCTCGTGCCGGTTGCGCTGGTCGGTGCAAAGCTCGGCAACCAGGTCATGCAGCCGGTCAATATGCGCGGTGTGGACAGCTACGGCATGCTCTGCTCCGGCAAGGAGCTGGGCCTGTCCGACGCCGATTACCCCGGCAGCGAGGTAAACGGCATCCTGCTGCTGCAGGAGGAGCATCCGCTCGGCCAGCCGATCGCCGAGGCCGTCGGGCTGGACAGCGTGGTGTTCGACATCGAGCTCACGCCGAACCGCCCGGACTGCGCATCGATCATCGGCATCTGCCGCGAAGCTGCCGCCGCGCTCGGGCAAACGTTCCGCGAGCCGGAAATCCGCAAGGTCGCCGGTACCGGCAATGAGGCCGACTACGCCTCCGTGACCGTTGAAAACGCCGCGCTCTGCCCGCGCTATACCGCGCGCGTCGTCACCGACATCCGCATCGAGCCTTCGCCCGCATGGATGCAGAAGAAGTTGCGCAGCGTCGGCATGCGGCCGATCAACAACATCGTGGATATCACGAACTATGTGCTCGTGGAATATGGCCATCCCATGCACGCGTTCGACCTCGCCTGCGTTTCCGGCGGCCATATCGTCGTCCGCAACGCGGAGGAAAACGAGGTCGTCACCACGCTCGACGGCAAGCAGCGCCCGGTCACGCCGGATATGCTGCTCATCGCCGACCCGGAGAAGGGCGTTGGCATCGCGGGCGTGATGGGCGGCGAGAACTCCGAGATCACGGAGAGCACGAAGGCGGTTCTGTTTGAATCCGCCGTGTTCAAGAGCAGCAACATCCGCCAGACGGCGCGCAAGCTCCACCATGTGACGGATGCGGCCGCGCGCTTCATCAAGGGCGTGGAGCCGGTCAATGCGCAGCTCGCGCTCGACCGCGCGATCGAGCTTGTCGATGAGCTGCACGCCGGCAGGGTCGTCGGCCGGACGATCGATGTCTGCGCAGCCGACCTGAGCGAACGGGTGGCCGATGTGGACGTCAAGCACATCAACCGCCTGCTCGCGCTCGACCTCTCCGCCGCGGAGATGGCGAGAATGCTCAAAACGATCGGCATCGACAGCATTCCGCTGATCAACCGGCTCAAGGTGCGCATTCCGCACTTCCGCACGGATATCGAAACCGGAATTGAGGCGGACGCGGACATCGCCGAGGAAATCGCGCGCATCTACGGCTATTACAACATCGCGCCGACGCTCATGCGGGGCGATACGTTCACCGGCCGCGTGGACGGTGCGTTCGCCTTTGAGGACAGGGTGAAGGACACGCTCTGCGCGCTCGGCGCCTATGAGATGTACAACTACAACTTCACCGGCCCCGCCGCGCTCGATGCACTTCGCCTGGCCGCGGAGGATGAAAAGCGGCAGGCCGTGCGGCTGCTGAACCCGTTCGGCGAGGATCAGAGCCTCATGCGCACCACGCTGTATATCGGCATGCTCGATTCCGCGCAGCGCAACATGAACCGCCGGACCGAGCAGGGCCGCTTCTTCGAGGTGGGCAATGTGCACTTCGACAACAACGAAACGCTCCCGGAGGAGCGGACGATGGTCGGGCTGCTGTTCTTCGGCGCCGAAGAATCGTTCTATACGCTCAAGGGCGCGGTGGAAGCGCTGTTCGACGCCTGCAGCGTCGGCGCTCGCAGCTACAGCCGCACGGCAAGCCCCTATTTCCAGCCCGGCCGCGCCGCAGCCATCACCGCCGATGACGGGCGCGTACTCGGCGAGCTGGGTCAGCTCCATCCGGATACGCTCAAGGCGTTCGGAATCGACGTGCCCGTCTATACCGCTGAGCTGTCCATGCAGGCGATGCGCGACTGCTGCACCGGCACGAAGAAGTTCTGCCCGCTGCCGCGCTTCCCGCTCGTTCCGCGTGACCTCTCGGTCGTCGTAGACCGCTCGGTCGAAACCGCGGCGCTGCAGCGCGTGATCGAGCAGGCGAAAACCGATGTGCTGGTGGAAAACGTGAAGCTGTTCGACACCTATGAGGGCGCCGGTATCCTGCCGGGCAAGAAGAGCCTCGCCTACACCTTCACGCTCCGCGCTGCGGATCACACGCTCAATGACGAGGAGATCAAGCGCGCCATGGATGCGGTCATTGCCGCGCTTGAGCAGGCCGGCGCGCCGCTGCGCGTCTGAGCCATCCCGCACGCCCATGTCCGGCGCCGGCAGTTCCTGCCGGCGCCGTTGCATTGTCAGGCAACTCCAACTTGCCTCCCGGC
>JAQXRK010000243.1 GCA_029218485.1 bacterium
GGCATCCAGACCGGCACCGTCCCGGACGACAAGCACTGGACGGAGCGCGTCATCTGAGTCTTTCCCCGAACAAGCCAAGAGGGCCATGGACGGCATCCGTCCATGGCCCTCTCTCCGTTTTGTCCGTCAGCCCCGGCGCGCAGGCTTTCCGTTTTTCATGGTTTTTCCTGCTTCTGTTTGCGCATGCAGGCATTTGCCGGTCTGCGCATTGCCCCGCCGGTGCGGAACGGGCTGCGCGCCGGATTGCGCGCCGAGCGCTTTCCTTCGCTCAGCGGAGCGCCGCCTTTGGCGGTCAGCCCATCTTCTTCCGGATGTCGGCGAGGCGGTTGAGCGCCTCGTTGAGCGTGTCGTCCTTCTTGGCAAAGTGCACACGCACGATGTTGTTGACGTCCTCCATGAAGAACGAGGTGCCCGGCACGCAGGCAACGCCGACCTTCTCGGCCAGCTCCTCGCAGAACTCCACGTCGGTCTGGCCGGGCTTGAGGAACTGGCCGATGTTGGCCAGCACGAAGTATGCGCCCTGCGGGTCGGTGTACTCGATGCCGATGCGGTCGAGGCCGGAGGTGAACAGCTGCTTCATGTGCGCGTAGTGCGCGCCGAACTCCTCGTAATAGCTGTCCGGCATGTCGAGGCCGGCGATGGCCGCCTCCATGAGCACCGACGGCGAGCCGACGGTGTTGAAATCGTGGAACTGCTTGATGCGGTCCATGATCGGCTTCGGCGCGATGGCATAGCCGAGCCGCCAGCCGGTGATGGAATACGTCTTGGAGAGCGAGCTGCACGAGACCGTGCGCTCCCACATGCCCGGCAGGCTGTTCATATAGATGTGCTTGTGCGGCGCATAGACGATGTGCTCGTACACCTCGTCCATGATGACGTAGGTATCGTAGCGGATGGCCATCTCCGCGATGCACTTGAGCTCCGCCTCGGTGAATACCTTGCCGCTCGGGTTGGACGGGTTGCAGATCAGGATCGCCTTTGCGCCCTGCTTGAACGCATCCTCGAGCACGTTGGCGTCGAAGTCGAAGGTCGGCGGCACGAGCGGCACGAACACCGGCTCGCAATCGGCCATGATCGCCTGCGCGCGGTAGTTTTCAAAGTACGGCGAGAACATGATGATCTTGTCGCCCGGATTGGTGAGCGCGAAGATCGTGTCCACCATGGCCTCGGTCGAACCGATGGTCACGACCATCTCCGTCTCCGGGTCGAGCTTGCGGCCCATGAACCGGCCGCATTTTCTCGCGAGCGCCTGCCGGAAGTTCGGCGCGCCCATCGTGATCGGATACTGGTGCGGCCCCAGCGTGCTGATCTCTGCGAGCCGGTCGGTCAGCGCCTTGGGCGGATCAAAATCCGGGAATCCCTGCGCGAGGTTGATCGCGCCGCAGCCGAGCGCGATACGGGTCATGCGCCGGATCACGGAATCGGTGAACTGTTCACATTTTCTGCTGTAATTCTGCATGGTCTCTCCTGCTCCTTGTTTTATCGAATGCCCAGCTCCTCGCCGGTTATGGTGGAAATGCCGTTCGCGCCGAGCAGCGCGAGCAGCTTCTGTTCGTCGGAAACGCGGAACACCATATACGCCCGGTCGGCGCTCCTGCCGATGAGCGAATACATGTACTCGATGTCCACGCCGTTGTCGGCCATCAGGCGCAGCACGCGGGCCAGCCCACCCGGCTGGTCCGGCACGGCCACCACGGTCACGCCGGTCACGCTGAAGATGCACGCCTCGCGCTCCAGTATGGCCTTCGCCGCCGCAACATCGCTCACGAGCATGCGCAGCACGCCAAAGTCCATCGTATCGGCGATGGAGAGCGCGCGGATGTCCACGCCGCCTGCGGCCAGCGCCCCGGTGACGGACGCGAGCTTGCCGGCTTCATTCTGCAAAAAGACGGACAGCTGTTGAACCATAGGAAATCCTCCTTCTCAGTCGAGCAGTTTTCGCTTGTCGATCACGCGCACCGCCTTGCCCGTGGAGCGCTCGATGGTCCCCGGCTCGAGGAGCTTCACGCGCGCCGCAATGCCGAGCAGCGATTTGAGCGCATCCTCCAGCTGGCGGCCCCGGTCGGTCAGGCCGCGGACGGTATCGGAAAAGACGTCGTTGCTGATCTCCACCTGCACCTCGATGCTGTCGTTGTTGGCCTTGCGGTCGACGACGATGCGGTAGTTGGCCGGATAGCCGAGCGACAGCAGCACCGATTCGATCTGCGACGGGAATACGTTCACGCCGCGCACGATGAGCATGTCGTCCGTGCGGCCGCGCGGCTTGGACATCTTCACGAGCGTGCGGCCGCAGGCGCATTTCCCGCGCGAGATCACGCCGATATCGCGCGTGCGGTAGCGCAGGATCGGAAACGCCTCCTTCGTAATGGCGGAGAACACCAGCTCGCCCTGCTCCCCCTCCGGCAGCACCCGGCCGGTTTCGGGGTCGATCACCTCCACGATGAAGTGATCCTCATTGATGTGCATGCCCGTCTGCTCGCCGCATTCAAACGCCACGCCCGGCCCGATGATCTCCGTAAGCCCGTAGATGTCGAACGCCTTGAGCCCGAGCTGCTCCTCGATCTGGCGGCGCATCTCGTTTGTCCACGGCTCCGCGCCAAAGATGCCGGCCTTGAGGTGAATGTCGTCCTTCGTCAGGCCGTTCTGGTGCAGCACCTCCGCGATGTGCAGCGCGTACGAGGGCGTGCAGCAGAGAATCGTCGAGCCGAAATCCTGCAGTATGGTGATCTGCCGCTGTGTGTTGCCGCTCGAAACGGGCACGGTCGTCGCGCCGAGCTTCATCGCGCCGCCATCCGCGCCGAGGCCGCCGGTGAACAGGCCGTAGCCGTAGGATACGTGGACAACGTCGTTCTCGTCGCAGCCGGCCGCGGTCAGCGCGCGCGCGCAGCAGTCCGCCCAGATGTCCAGATCGCGCCGGGTGTAGCCCGCCACGATCTGCTTGCCCGTGGTGCCGCTCGAGGCGTGCAGGCGCACGACGTCCCGGAGCGGAACGGCCAGCAGCCCGTAGGGATAGGTGTCGCGCAGATCCTGCTTGTAGGAGAACGGCAGCCGGTCGAGATCGTCCACCGAGCGGATATCGTCCGGCGTTACGCCCGCCCGCTGCATCTTTTCGCGGTAGAAGGGTACGTTGTTGTAGATGCGCCGGACGGCGTCAACGAGGCGCTCGCTCTGGAGCGCGCGGATCGTCTCGCGCGGCGCGGTTTCGATTTCGGGTTGGTAATACCTGGTCATGGGGGATCCTTTCTTCCGTGCGTTTATGCGTCCCGCCCGAGCAGGAACGCCCTGCGGTTCAATGCAAGATATTTCTCCGGCACGCGCTGCTCCATCGCGGCGAACCACTCCTCGAGCGTAAAGTCGAACGCGCGTGAGAACCGCCCGAGCAGCACCAGATTGACCGCCTTGGCGGAGCCGGCCTGCTCGGCCAGCGCCAGCGCGTCGATCGCATCGAGCTGAGCGCCCGTAGCGGCGATCTTTTCCTCCAGCCCGGCCGGATAGGCGGCCGCGCCCGTGATGACCGGCATGGGGTTGATCTGCTGCGTGTTGGCGATGATCCTGCCGCCCTTTTTCAGATAGCCCGCCCAGCGCGCGGCCTCGAGCAGCTCAAACGCGATGATGCAGTCCGCCTCGCCCGCATCGACGATGGGCGAGTAAACCCGCTCGCCGTAGCGCACATAGGTCACGACGCTGCCGCCGCGCTGGCTCATGCCGTGCACCTCGGAGACCTTCACGTCATAGCCCCTCGTGAGCAGGAGCTGGCCGAGGAGCTTGCTCGCGAGCAGCGAACCCTGCCCGCCGACGCCGACGATCATGATGTTCTTCGTTTCCATGCTCATTTCTCCTCCCCGCCGAGCGCGCCGAAGCTGCACAGCTGGCTGCAGACGCCGCAGCCGGTGCAGAGCGTATTGTCGATGGATACCTTCCTGTCCGCGATGCTGATGGCCGGGCAGCCGATCTGCATGCACTTGCCGCAGCCGCGGCACTTGTCCGCATCCGCGGCCAGCGGGCCGTTGTGCTTCACATATTTGAGCAGCGCGCACGGCCGCCGCGCGATGATGACGGACGGCTCGTCCGCCGCCAGCTCCTCGGTGACGGCTCGGTCGCACGCGGCCAGATCGTATGGGTCGACCACGCGCACGCGGCGGATGCCGAGCGCGCGGCAGAGCGCCTCGAGGTCGACCTTTGCCGCCGGATCGCCCTTGAGGTTCCTGCCGGTGGTGGGGTTGTCCTGATGGCCGGTCATGCCGGTGATGGAGTTGTCGACGATGATGACGGTGCTGTTGGAGTCGTTGTAGGCGATGTTGACCAGCCCCGTCATGCCGGAGTGCATGAACGTGGAGTCGCCGATGACCGCGACCGTGCGGTGCGCGTCCGCCCCCGCCTTGTTGAACCCATGCAGGCCGGAGACCGAAGCGCCCATGCAGATCACCGCGTCAATGGCGGTCAGCGGCGGCGTTGCGCCGAGCGTGTAGCAGCCGATGTCGCCGAGCACGGTGAGCTTGTGCTTTTTGAGCGTGTAGAACAGGCCCCGGTGCGGGCAGCCGGCGCACATGACCGGCGGCCGCGGCGGAATCGGTTCGGCAAGGGCGGTGCCGCCGGCCGGTTCCATGCCGAGCGCCGTTCTGACGGCGTTCTGCGACAGCTCGCCGATGGCCGGAAACAGGCTCTTGCCCTCGACCGTGAGGCCGAGGCCGTTGCAGTGCGCCTCGATGAAGCCGTCCAGCTCCTCGACCACGATGAGCCGCTGCACGCGCGCCGCGAAATCGAGGATCAGGCGCTTGGGCAGCGGGTGGATCATGCCGAGCTTGAGCACCGGGTAGCGGTCGCCGCAGACCTCCTTGACATACTGGTAGGCGGTGCTCGAGCAGATCAGGCCGATGCTCGTGTCGCTGCCCGCCTCCACGCGGTTGATCGGCGTGGTTTCGGCATAGTCGGCGAGCGCCCCGAGCCGCTCCTCCACAACCGGGTGGCGGCGCCTGGCGTTGCCGGGCATCATCACATATTTTGCGGCGTCCTTCCGGTAGGGCCGCTCGGGCGGCTGCGTGCGCGCCGCGGTCTCGACGATGCTCTGCGAGTGCGCGATGCGCGTGCACATCTTCAGCAGCACCGGCGTGTCGAACCGCTCCGAAAGGTCAAAGGCCAGCTTCATGAAGGCCAGCGCCTCGGCGGAGTCGGAGGGCTCGAGCATCGGGAGCTTCGCGGCCCTTGCGTAATGGCGCGAATCCTGCTCGTTCTGCGAGCTGTGCATGCCCGCGTCGTCCGCCACGCCGATGACCATGCCGGCGTTCACGCCCGTATAGGAAATGGTGAACAGCGGGTCCGCCGCCACGTTCAGGCCAACGTGCTTCATGCCCGTGAAGCTGCGCTTGCCGGCGAGCGACGCGCCGAACGCGACCTCCATGGCCACCTTCTCGTTCGGCGCCCACTCGGCATAGATCTCGTCGTATTTGGCCGCGCACTCGGTGATCTCCGTGCTGGGGGTGCCCGGATAGCTCGATACCACGGCGCAGCCCGCCTCGTACAGTCCGCGCGCGGCGGCCTCGTTGCCGAGCATCAATGTTTTCATACCGTTCTCCTTCCGCTCCTGTTCCATCGTTCTTCCGCGGTTGTCAACCGCTGCTGTCGGCCGCTGCTATTAGCCGCTGCTGTCTGCCGCTCAGGATATCGTCTGTGCTTCCACAAGGCGGCCCCTGCCGTACCGCTCCCGCAGCACCGTCTTTTCGATCTTGCCGGTGGGGTTGCGCGGCACATCCGCAAAGATGATCTTTCTCGGCCGCTTGTAGCGCGGCAGCTCCTCGCAAAAGCGCTGCACCTCGGCCTCGGTGAGCGTTTCGCCCTCCCGGACCGCAATGACCGCGGCGGCAATCTCGCCGAGCCGCGCATCCGGCAGGCCGATCACGGCCACATCGCGGATGCTCCCGTGCCGGCGCAGAAAATCTTCAATCTGGACGGGGTACAGGTTCTCGCCGCCGGAGATGATCACATCCTTCTTGCGGTCAACGAGATACAAAAAGCCCTCCTCGTCCATGCGCGCCATGTCGCCGGTGTACAGCCACCCGTCCCGGATCGTCTCGGCCGTCGCCTCCGGGTTCTTGTAATACTCGAGCATCACGCCCGGGCCCTGCACGATCAGCTCGCCGACCTGCCCCCCGGGCACATCGCGGCCCAGCTCATCGACCACGCGCGCCTTCCAGAGGTACCCCGGCTTTCCGATCGCGCCGACCTTGTCGATGTTCTCCACGCCAAGGTGCACGCAGCCGGGGCCGGTCGATTCGCTCAGGCCGTAGTTCGTGTCGTACTGGTGGTGGGGGAAGATGCGCTTCCAGCGGTGGATCAGGCTCGGCGGCACCGGCTGCGCACCGATGTGCATGAGCCGCCATTGATCGAGATAGTAGTGGTCGAGATTGAGCCGGCCGGACTCGATCGCATCGAGCATGTCCTGCGCCCACGGCACGAGCAGCCACACGATCGTGCACTTCTCCTCCGTGACGGCGCGGCAGATCCATTCCGGCTTCACGCCGCGCAGCAGCACCGCGCGGCTGCCCGAGAGCAGGCTCCCGAACCAGTGCATCTTCGCGCCGGTGTGGTACAGCGGCGGGATGCACAGGAACACGTCGTCGCGCGTCTGCCCGTGGTGCTTCTGCTCGGTCAGGCACGCGCTCATGAGCGCGCGGTGGCTGTGCAGGATGGCCTTGGGAAAGCCCGTCGTGCCGGAGGAAAAATAGATCGCGGCCGGATCGTCCTCGGAGAGGGACACCGCGGGCGCCGCCGAGGAGCAGTAGCCGCTCCGCTCGCCGCACGGCTCCGCGAACGCCGGCTCGTGCCGCCCCACAAACAGCATCGTGCGCACCCGGCCGAGCCGGCCGAGGATCGGCTCGATGCGGTCCGTGAACGCCGGGCCGAACACGAGCACCTCCACATCCGCAAGGTCGAGGCAGTAGGCGATCTCCTCGCCCGAGTAGCGGAAATTCAGCGGCACGGCGATGCAGCCCGCCTTCAGCACGCCGAAATAGATCGGCAGCCATTCGAGGCAGTTCATCAGCAGGATGCCGACCTTCGTGCCCTTCTTCAGCCCGCGGCTGAGCAGGAGGTTCGCAAAGCGGTTGGCGCGCTTGTCAAACTCGCTCCACGACAGCTCGCGGCGGTACGGCGCATCCGTGCCCGCGCTCTCGATCAGGCTGTAGTCCCGCCAGGTGACCGCCCGGTCGCGCGCCTCGGAGGGGTTGATCTCCACGAGGCTGATCTCCTCGCCATAGAGCCGGGCGTTCTTCTCCAGCAGTTCCGTGATAACCATCGGCGCTTCTCCTTGTCTGTCCGCCGCTTACGCTTCATCCGTGCGCTTGCCGAGGCGGATTTCGTTGATGTCGTATGGCGTCGTCTGGTAGACGATGTAGTTGAGCCAGTTGGAAAACAGCAGGTTCGCGTGCGAGCGCCACGTGACCATGGGCGTCTGGCACGGGTCGTCCATCGGGAAATAGTTCTTCGGCAGATCGATGGGCTTCCCCGCCGCCTTGTCGCGCAGGTACTCCTGCCGGAGCGTGTCCGCGTCGTACTCGGCGTGGCCGGTGATGAAGATCTGCTTGCCCCCGTTCGTAAACACGGCGTAGACGCCGGCCTCGGGCGAGGAGGCGAGGATGCGCAGCTCCGGCACCGCCTCGATGTCCGACCGCAGCACGGTCGTGTGGCGCGAATGCGGCACATAGAACACATCGTCAAAGCCGCGCAGCAGGATGGACTGCCGGTACTCGGCGCTGTGCCGGAACACGCCGAACAGCTTTTCGCTCAGCGGGCGCTTCTGAACGCCGTAGTGGTAGTACAGCCCCGCCTGCGCGCCCCAGCAGATGTGGAACGTGCTGTGCACATGCGTCTTGGACCACTCCATGATATCGCACAGCTCCGGCCAGTAATCGACCTCCTCAAAGGCCATCTGCTCCACCGGCGCGCCGGTGATGATCATGCCGTCGAACGTCCGCTCCCGCAGCTCGTCGAACGTGCGGTAAAACGCGCGCAGGTGCTGCTCCGCGGTGTTGAGCGACTGGTGGCTCTTCATGCACATCAGCTCGAGGTTGATCTGCAGCGGCGTGTTGCCGAGCAGGCGGGAGAGCTGCGTCTCCGTCTCGATCTTCTTGGGCATGAGGTTGAGCAGCAGGATCTCCAGCGGGCGGATATCCTGCGTCATGGCCCGCTTCTCGGTCATGACAAAGATGTT
>JAQXRK010000244.1 GCA_029218485.1 bacterium
TGGCCGCTGTTGGCCTTCTGCACCGCTTCCGCGGTCAACACGCGCATTGCTGTAATCGCAAGCTGATCATTCTTCATATCGAAACCCTCCATCATCAATATCGTTTCTGTGTCGATTTCGCTGGATATAGTATACCAGAAAGGTTTGGAAACGGCAACCGATGTTCAGCGCTGTTTCCGCGAAAATAGCCGCTTTTTGAAAAGTATCCGGGGCAAACGGCCCTCGGCTCTGCCGCTTGCTGGTATATCAGTCGTCCTATCGCAGGGCCGTTCTCCGGTTCGCATCCCCTTCAGGACGCTTCCGCGTGCCGACGCGGCAAGTCCGCGCAGCAAACACGCAGCAAAAAAGCGGCGGGGCCCGATGGGTCCCGCCGTTTCCGTATTGCTCGTTTTCCGTTGCTGTCGTCAGTCTTTTTTGCCCGTACCGGTGGCAACGTGGATGGCTGCGATGAGCACCTGCGCCACCAGCGCACCGACGATGCACTGCATCGTATTGAAACCAACGTTGACCCATGCGGACGGTACGCCGTAGAGCAGCGATTCATACACGAAATAGCCGACCGGCACCAGCAGCGCCGACAGGAGCAGCGCCACAATCGACAGCTTTTTCGGCATCTTCTTGAGCAGGAACGCAGCCAGCAGCGCCATGCCGCCCTTGATGACGAGCGTCGCCGGCGCATAGACGCCGAAGCCGAGGAACAGATCGGCCAGCGCAGAGCCGATGCCCGCGCAGGCAGCACCCCACCAGCCGCCCAGCAGCGCGGCGGCCGTCAGCACGCCCGCGTCACCGAGGTTGATGTAGCCCGCGCCGCCGGGGATCGGGATGGACACGACGGCGGTCAGCAGGAAGATCATGGCCGCCAGCAAGCCGGCCTTGGCAAGTTTCTGAATCGTATTATCCTTCATTGGTTTTTCCTCTCTAAAAAAGCCAGACCCACAGCCGATCGCGCCATGGGTCTGCTATCCTGTGTCATTGCTGTGCGGTTATGCCTGTGCCTGCTCGATCGCAACGGCGATGGCGACGGTCGCGCCGACCATCGGGTTGTTGCCCATGCCGATAAGGCCCATCATCTCGACGTGCGCCGGGACGGAGGAGGACCCCGCGAACTGGGCGTCGCTGTGCATGCGGCCCATGGTGTCGGTCATGCCGTAGGAAGCCGGGCCTGCCGCCATGTTGTCGGGATGCAGCGTTCTGCCCGTGCCGCCGCCGGAGGCCACGGAGAAGTACTTCTTGCCGTTCTCCACGCACCACTTCTTGTAGGTGCCGGCGACCGGATGCTGGAAGCGGGTCGGGTTGGTGGAGTTACCCGTGATGGACACATCCACCTTCTCATGGCGCATGATGGCAACGCCCTCGTTGACATCGTCCGCACCGTAGCAGCGCACCTTGGCGCGGTCGCCATCGGAGAACGCCTTCTCGGAGACGATCTTGAGCTCGCCCGTCTTGTAATCATACTCGGTCTCCACCGACGTGAAGCCGTTGATGCGCGAAATGATGTAGGCGGCGTCCTTGCCGAGGCCGTTCAGGATGACCTGCAGCGGCTGCTTGCGCACCTTGTTGGCCGTGCGCGCGATGCCGATGGCGCCCTCTGCGGCCGCGAAGCTCTCGTGACCGGCGAGGAAGGCGAAGCAATGCGTCTCCTCGCGCAGCAGCATGGCGGCGAGGTTGCCGTGACCACGGCCCACGTTGCGCTGATCGGCAACGGAACCCGGGATGCAGAACGACTGCAGGCCGACGCCGATGAGCTCGGCGGCTTCCGCAGCGGTCTTTACGCCCTTCTTGAGCGCGATCGCCGCGCCGGCGGTGTAGGCCCAGCAGGCGTTCTCAAACGCGATGGGCTGGATCCCCTTGACGATACCGGCAGCGTCCACGCCCGCTTCGTCGCAGATGCGCTTGGCATCTTCGAGGCCGTTGATGCCGTACTCAGCGAGGACGGCGTTGATCTTATCGATTCTTCTTTCGTAACCTTCAAACGTAATCATGCTGTACCTCCCCTTACTGCTTGCGCGGGTCGATTACCTGGACGGCCTGATCGAAGCGGCCGTAGGTGCCGATGTTCTTCTCGTAAGCCTCTTTGGGATCGACGCCCTTCTTGATCGCCTCCATCATCTTGCCAAGGTGTACAAACTTGTAGCCGATGATCTCGCCGTTCTCATCCAGGCCGATGCCAAGGCAGTAGCCCTCGGCCATCTCCAGATAGCGCGGGCCCTTGGCGCGGGTGCCGTACATGGTGCCGATCTGCGAGCGCAGGCCCTTGCCGAGATCCTCGAGGCCGGCGCCGATGGTCAGGCCGTCGTCCGAAAACGCGCTCTGCGTGCGGCCGTATACGATCTGGAGGAACAATTCGCGCATGGCGGTGTTGATCGCGTCGCAGACGAGGTCGGAATTGAGCGCTTCAAGAATGGTTTTACCGGGCAGAATCTCCGCCGCCATGGCGGCCGAGTGCGTCATGCCGGAGCAGCCGAGCGTCTCCACGAGCGCCTCTTCGATGACGCCGTTCTTCACATTGAGCGTCAGCTTGCACGCGCCCTGCTGCGGGGCACACCAACCTACGCCGTGCGTGAGGCCGCTGATATCGCTGATTTGCTTTGCCTTAACCCACTTGCCCTCCTCCGGAATCGGAGCGGGATCGTGCTTTGCGCCCTTCATAACGCAAACCATTTCTTCCACATCGCGGGAATACTGCATGATGGAACTCCTCCTTTTGATACTCTGCGGCAGGCCTGTCCCGCCACTGTTTCCAAATTGCTACAGGATATAGTATATCATTGCCAAATCCAGCGCGCAAGATATGTATCGTCAAAAAACATGCAAAAAATGCGCACCGCCCTGCAAAGAGCGGCGCAGCACCGTGAAAAACAGACAAAAACCTGCCGGCGCAACAGCGCGGCAGGCGTCGCCCGCAGGCCAAGGGCATCGGAACGGGCGCACCGTTCCGATGGGATGCTGCTATCTTCGCTACCGGCGGATCAGCAGCACGGTCAGATCGTTCACGTTGGTACCGGTCGGGCCGGTCCTGATCAGGCCGCCGACCGCGTCAAGCGCGTGATAGGCGTCGTTGTTCTGCAGTACATCGGCAATCTGCAGATGCTCCTTCCCGAGCAGCCCGCAGGTCTTCCCATCGACATAGCCGCCGGCCGCGTCGGTCGGGCCATCGGTGCCGTCGGAACCGACCGAGAACAGCGCCGTATCCCGCAGGCCGGCAAGGCCCTGCGCGGCGGAGAGCGCCAGTTCCTGATTGCGCCCGCCGAGTCCCTGCCCGGACACATGCACCACCGTCTCTCCGCCCGCGAGAAACGCGAGGGATTCCGCCGCATCCTGATGGTACGCCGCCACGGACGAGAGGAAGCGCCCCGCCTCCCGCGCCTCGCAGCACAGGCTGGCCGTCAGCGTCAAAGGCCGGTAGCCGAGCGCGCGGCATTCGGCTTCAGCAGCCGCGCAGAGCTGACGCACGCTCCCGGTCACATGCGTTTCCACGTTATCCAGCGTTTTTGGCGTTTCCTGCCGCAGCAGCTGCTCCGCCAGCGGCGACAGCGGCAGGCCGTACCGCATGGCAATGGACGTCGCCTGCGCGCCGGTTGTGCTGTCCGGATAGGCAGGACCGGAGGCGATCATGTCCAGCGGGTCGCCGATGATATCGGACAACACGACGGAAAACACCCGCGCCGGCGCGCACAGCGCGCCAAACCTGCCGCCCTTCACGGCGGACAGGCGCTTGCGGATGGTGTTGATCTCAACGATATCCGCACCGGAGGCCAGCAGCCGCTGTGTGATCGCGACGAGCTCATCCTCCGGCACCAGCGGCTTTTCAAACAGCGCCGAACCGCCGCCGGAGAGCAGGAACAGCACAAGGTCGTCCTGTCCAAGCGGCGCGACCAGATCGATCGCCGCCTGCGTCGCCCGGAAGGAGTTGCCATCCGGCACGGGATGCGCTGCCTCAAACACGCGGATATGCGGCAGCGCGCCGCGGGCGTGTCCGTACTTTGTGATCACGATTCCCTCGTCGATCCGATCCCCCAGCGCTGCGGACGCGGCCGTCGCCATCTGCCATGCCGCCTTCCCGGCCGCAACGAGCACCAGCCTGCCCGCGCACGGCGGCAGCTTGGCCAGCGCGCGATGGACCGCCGCGTCCGGCATGGCCGCCGCAAGCGCGGCCCGCACGATGCGTTCGGCCTCCTGCCGCATGGTCATACCGCACTCATTTCTCTCCCGTTCCCGGTTCACCGTGGTTGCTTCTGCTCCTGTTCCATCAATTCTCTCAGTATCTCAACCGTATGGCAAAGCCCCGTCTGCGCGTCAAACAGGCCGCGCCACCCGAGCGCCTCGAGCTTGCTGCTGTTCAGGCTCGAGTTCATCATCGGATTGAACGCCCGCTTTTCTGCGGCGGACGGCTCGCCCGCCACCACCGAAACACCGCCCGCCCGTGCCAGAATGCCGGCCATTTCCCGGATCGTAATGATGGAGTCCCGGTTTGAGATATTGTACGCCTCACCGCTGTCCCCACGCAACAGCGTGTACAATATCGCCGATGCGCAATCGACACAGTAGCAATAGGAGCGCAGCTGCATGCCGGCGCTTTTCAGCACCAGCGCTTCCCCCCGCGCAGCGCGATACGCGAAGTCCGAGGATATCCGGCTGTCATCGGCCTTGGCCGTGGGACCATAGATGTGGCCCGGCCTCGCGATCACACAGTCAACGCCAAACTCTGCCGCATAGCTCACCGAGAGCGTCTCCGCCGCGCGCTTGCCCATCGGATAGCAGGATCTTGCATCCAGAACATCCACAAACCCATATTCATTTTCGGAAAAAGCATCTGCGCCCTCCTTTTTCCCGTATACTTCACTGGAGGAAATCAGGAGCACCCGTTTTGCCCCGCTGTTTTTGGCATGCTGCAGCAAATGGCAGATGCCGGCAATATTGGCCAGCATGGTGTTCACCGGATGCGCCATGATGGTCCTTGGATCAGCATTGCTCGCACCATGGATCAGGTAATCGGCCGCAGGCAGATCGGGCTCGCACATCGCAGCCGCATCGTATGCAACATACCGAACGTTCGGGTATCCTTCAAAGCGCATTTGCAGGCGCTCAAGGTTCCGGCCGGCGGCGTAGATCGTCGTTTCCGTTCCGGCAAGCAGATCCACAACCGCAGAACCGATCAGTCCGGAGGCGCCGGTGATCAGGATGCTGCTCCCTTTGAGCGCGGAAAGATCGACCGCAGCGCGCGCGCTGGCGATATCCTCTGCATATAAACGGCTCTCCATGCGATTTTTCATGCTTGATCCTCCCGGAAAACCCTGTTCATGCATCGCCTCGTATCTGCCCGTAGTAGGCATTGGGCCCGTGCTTTCTCTCAAAATGCTTTTGCATCAAAACGGGCGACATCTCACGGCACGCCGGGTCGCACACCCGGCAATGCCACGCCATCATGGCGACCTGTTCGAGCACCATTGCCTTCTCCACGGCCTTTTCAGGGGTTTTCTCCCATACAAACGGACCGTGTTCCCGTACGAGTACGCCAAACCGCCTCTGGATATCCCCTTGCGCCAGCGTCTCCAGAATCACTTTGCCCGTGTTCTTCTCATAATCTCGCTCGATTTCCTCCTCTGTCAATGCACGAGTACACGGAATTTCACCGTAAAAATCATCCGCATGCGTGGTTCCCAGCGGCGGAATGCCCCGGCCCATTTGTGCCCAGATCGTCGCCCACGGGGAATGCGTATGTACGATGCTCCCAATGGACGGATATTGTTTATACAGTTCCAGATGCGTCATGGTGTCCGACGACGGCTGGAGGTCGCCCTCCAGAACGCTGCCGTTCCGATCGACCAGC
>JAQXRK010000245.1 GCA_029218485.1 bacterium
ACGGCGGACGCGAGCGTGGGCGCAAGCCAAATCTGGGGGCGGCGCATGATATTCGGAAATTGCAGCATCGAGGTGCCGACGCCCTGCGACAGCAGACCGCCAAGGCCATTGTCCCGATAGGACGCGACCGCGAAGCCAACCATCTGGCAGCAGCAGCCGACGCATGCGGCGCCCGCGGCAATGCCGTCGATGCCGATGGACATGCAGATGGCAGCCGAGGAAATCGGCGCGGTCAGCGCCAGACCCACGACCACGGAAACCACAATGCCCATCGGAACGGGCTGCAGTTCGGTCGCCGTGTTGATGAACGCGCCGAGCGCCGTCATAAACCGGTTCACACCCGGGCCGACAAAAATGCCGATCAGTCCGCCAGCAGCGATCGCGGCAAACGGCGTCAAAACGATATCGACCAGCGTCTTCCCGGAAACCAGCTCGCCGATTTCCGCGCCGACCACCGCGCTGATGTACGCACCGATCGGCCCGCCCAGCGCATAGCCGATCGTACCGGTCGCGGCGGAGGAGAACAGCACCAGGGGCTTCACCTTCATGCCCCAGGCGACACCCACGCCGATGGCCGCGCCGGTCGCGGCGCTGATATGCGGCAGCGCGGCGATGATCGTCTCCGCGCCCGAAAGAAACGGCAGTTTGAACAGCTGGCCGATGATCGTACCGATGATCAGCGATGCGAACAGGCCGAGCGCCATGCCGCCCATTGCATCGATAAAATACCTCTTGAACAGCCGCTTCACCACCGTCATAAACCCATTTTTACCCATTTTCCAATCCTTTCTCCCCGCTGCCCGCGGCAGCGGATTACCCAGCCCAATCCATCCTTTGTAAAACGCGCACGGGTGTGCGATGTTCTGTCTCCCGGTGCTTGTCCGGCTTCTGCAGCGGCCGGCTCCGTTTCCATCGCGCCAAGCCCTTTCCAACTGCTGCTGAAACCTTTCCCAGACGCTTTTCATATACTATAAGAAAAATGCTGTCGAAATGCAAGCGGTTCCCGACCGAACGGCCGGGATGTTTTCAAAATTGCCGTTCAGCGTGTACAGCGGCGTTGCATGAGCGGGCGCGAATATGGTATGATAGATTGAAAAGTTTTGGGAGGCCAAGCAATGGCATACCGTGCGCTCTATCGGAAATACCGCCCCGCGACATTCTCCGAGGTTGTCGGGCAGGAACACATCACCACCACGCTGCAAAACCAGATCGCGACGGGGCACGTTGCCCATGCCTATCTGTTCTGCGGCACGCGCGGTACCGGCAAGACCAGCACCGCAAAGATCTTTGCCCGCGCCGTCAACTGCCTCTCCCCCGAGGGCGGTGAGCCATGCGGCCATTGCCATGCCTGCGAGGTCGCGCAGGACCCCGCAAACCCCGATATCATCGAGATCGACGCCGCGAGCAACAACGGCGTGGACGATATCCGCGCGCTCATCGAGAAGGCGCACTATGCGCCGCTGCAATTAAAAACGCGCGTTTTCATCATCGACGAGGTGCACATGCTGTCCACCTCCGCGTTTAACGCGCTGCTCAAAACGCTCGAGGAGCCACCCGCGCACATTCTGTTCATTCTCGCGACAACGGAGCCGCAAAAGCTCCCGGCGACCATCATCTCCCGCTGCCAGCGGTACGACTTTCACCGGCTTTCCATACAGGACATCGTGGGCAATCTCAAGAGCGTGCTGCAGCGCGCCGGCGCCTCGATCGATGAGGAAGGCCTGCTGCTGATCGCCCGCTCCGCCGACGGCGGCATGCGCGACGCACTGTCGCTGGCAGACCAGTGCCTCGCCTTCTGCGGTGACCGCGTCTCGGCAAAGGACGTCTATGACGTGCTCGGCAGCATGGAGCAGAGCTTTCTGTTCGATATGGCCGGAGCGCTCCTCGCCTCCGATGCGGCCGGAGCGCTGCACATGCTCGACGGCATCGTCCGCGGCGGACGCGACCTCACGGTGTTCTGTCAGGATCTCGCGGCGCATATGCGCGCGCTGCTGCTTGCAAAGACCTGCGGCCGCTGCGAGGACCTGCTGGACTGCACGGGCGACGCCATGGACCGCTATCTCGATCAGGCGGAGAACTGTTCGCAAGCGCGGCTGCTGCTG
>JAQXRK010000246.1 GCA_029218485.1 bacterium
CAGCAGCAGAAGCAGAACAAGCAGAACCAGAACCAGCAGCAGAAGCAGAAGCAGCAGAACAACAAGCAGAACCAGAATCAGAACCAGAACCAGTTCTGATGGGAGTGAGAAGGCGGGCGGCCGAAGCGGCCGCGCAGCTGCCCAAAGCCGGGCGGCGTGACCGGAACAACGACATCCTGTCCGATGTGCAGGGGAGCTATACCGGCAGCCCGGCGGATGGCGGCGAACCGGTGCAGGACGCTGACGATCTCTGAAACGAACGGGAAGCGGGCGATGGCCCGCTTCCCGTTTCTGCTCTTTTCAAAATACCGTTGTTTTATTTGGCCGAGAGCTCGGCGTGGATGGCCGCGGCGGCCTTCTTGCCCGCGCCCATGGCGAGGATGACGGTGGCCGCGCCGGTCACCGCGTCGCCGCCCGCATACACGAAGGGCTTGCTCGTCTTGCCGGTCTCCTCATCCGCGATGATGCCGCCCCATTTCTGGGTGTCAAGGCCCGGCGTCGTGTTCTTGATGAGCGGGTTCGGGCTGTTGCCGATGGCGATGACCACCGTCTGCACATCGAGGTTGTGCTCGCTGCCCTGCTTCACGACCGGGCGGCGGCGGCCGGAGGCGTCCGGCTCACCCAGCTCCATCTCCACGCAGGTCATGCCCGCGACATGGCCGTTCTCATCGCCGAGGATCTCCGTCGGGTTGGTGAGCATCTTGAACACGATGCCCTCCTCCTTGGCGTGGTGCACCTCCTCCACGCGGGCGGGCATTTCCGCCTCGCTGCGGCGGTACACGATGTACACGTGCTCCGCGCCGAGCCGCTTGGCGCAGCGCGCCGCGTCCATGGCGACGTTGCCGCCGCCGACGACCGCAACGGCGTTGCCGACCTGTACGGGCGTATCGGTCTCGGGGAAGGAATAGGCCTTCATGAGGTTGATGCGGGTGAGGAACTCATTGGCGGAATACACGCCGTTCAGGTTCTCGCCCGGGATGCCCTGAAACCGCGGCAGACCCGCGCCGGAGCCGACGAACACCGCGTCGAACCCCTCGTCCGACAGCAGCTCATCCAGCGAGATGCAGCGGCCGATGACCATGTTGGTCTCGATCTTGACGCCCATCGCCTCGAGCGTGCTGATCTCGCGGCGCACGAGCTTCTTCGGCAGACGGAATTCCGGAATGCCGTATACGAGCACGCCGCCGGGGGTGTGCAGCGCTTCAAACACCGTCACGTCGTAGCCGAGCTTTTTCAGGTCGCCCGCGCAGGTCAGGCCGGCCGGGCCGCTGCCGACGATGGCAACGCGCTTGCCGTTCGGGGCGGCGGGCTCCGCGCTCTTTGCGCCGTGGCTCATGGCGTAGTCGGCCACAAAGCGCTCCAGCCGGCCGATGCCGACCGGCTCGCCCTTGATGCCGCGCACGCACTTCGACTCGCACTGCGTCTCCTGCGGGCACACGCGACCGCAGATCGCGGGCAGGCCGTTCGTCGAGGTGATGACCTCATAGGCCTCCATGAACTTGCCGGCGGCGACGAGCTGAACAAACTCCGGAATGCGCACGTTGACCGGGCAGCCGGACACGCAGGGCTTGTGCTTGCAGTTCAGGCAGCGCGAAGCCTCCTCCATGGCCATGGCCTCGTCATAGCCCTGAGAAACCTCGTCGAAATTCTTATTGCGGACGTCCGGCGCCTGCTCGCGCGCGGGCAGCTTTTTCGGGTTCATATTCGGCATCAGCGCACACCTCCTGTCAGATTGCACACATGGCGTTCCATGCTCTCCTGCTCTTCCTTCCGATACATCCTGCCGCGGGCGATCGCCTCGTCCCAATCGACCTGATGGCCATCGAAATCCGGCCCGTCGACGCATGCGAACTTCATCTCGCCGCCGACCGTGACGCGGCAGCAGCCGCACATGCCGGTGCCGTCGATCATGATCGGGTTCATGGAGATGATCGTGGGGATGTTGTATTCCTTCGTCAGGTTGCAGACGTTCTTCATCATCATCAGCGGGCCGATGGCGATGACATGGTCGTATTGCACGCCCGCCTTGAGCTGCTCCTCAAGCGCGTTGGTTACGAAACCCTTGTGGCCGTTGGAACCGTCGTCGGTCATGACGAACAGGTTCGTGGAGGCGTCCCGCAGCTCGTCCATCAGGATCATCAGGCCGGTGTTGCGGAAGCCGACGATGACGTCCACCTCAGCGCCGAGATCGTGCAGCGCCTTGGCCTGCGGGTAGGCGATGGCCACGCCGAGACCGCCGCCGATGACGGCGACCTTTTTCATGCCCTCAAATTCCGAGGCAACGCCGAGCGGGCCGACAAAATCGAGGATGCTGTCCCCCTCGTTGAGAAAGTCCAGCCGCTTCGTTGTATAGCCAACCTTTTGGAAGATAATGGTGATCGTGCCCTTTTCCCGATCGCTCCCGGCGATGGTCAGCGGAATGCGCTCGCCGTTCTCGTCGATGCGCAGAATGATGAACTGGCCCGGCTTTGCCTTGCGGGCGACGGCGGGCGCGTGCACCTCCATGAGCGTAACGGTATCGTGCAGTGCACGCTTTTTGACGATTTCGTACATGCGGGTAATCGTGCTCCTTTCCAGTCGATTATCACATTAGTATAACGGAAAGCATTTGAAAACACAAGATTGCAGGCAGCCAAAACATCGGTTTTTGGGCGTTTGTACAGAAACTTCGGTTGACCGCCGGCGGGCAAGGGCGTATACTGGAATTTGACAGAAATCCCCCAATGCCGACAAAAGGAGAACCCATGCCGATCATCGATATTTCGCGCGAGCTGACCGCCGCCGCGCCCTATGCGGGAGACCCCGCGCCGCGTATGCACACGCTGGCTACGCACGAAGCGGACGGCTATCAGCTGCAAGCGATCGTGATGAGCCTGCACGCGGCCACGCATGTGGATGCGCCGCTGCACTTTCTTCCCGGCGGCAGCGACATTGCCTCGCTCCCGCTCGAGGCGTTTTGCGGCCCGTGCACGGTGCTGACCGTGCCGAGCGGTCCGCTGGACGCCGCTTTTTTCATGCGCGTGCACGTTTCCGACCGCGTGCTGCTGCGCGGCCCGGGCTACCTGCTCAAGAGCGCCATCGGCTATCTGTACACGCGGGGCGTCAAGCTCGTCGGCACCGACCGGCAGAGCATCGGCCTGCCCGATGACGAGCGCACCGCGCACACGGCGCTCCTGACCTACGGCATTGCGGTGCTCGAAAACCTCGACCTGTCCGCCGCGCCCGACGGCGATTACACGCTCTTTGCCGCGCCGCTCAAGATCGGCGGGGCCGAGGGCGCGCCCTGCCGCGCGATCCTCGTCCGCTGAGGACGCGGATGGGACCCGCCCGTCCCGCCGGCGCTTCCGTACCGATCCGTGCATCGGGAACGGGGAGCCGGCGCTTTTTGTATCGCACGGCTTGTACTTTTGTCCTTCCGGGGTATGCTCACTGTAAGAAACGGAGCGTGAACGCGATGTATTATTATGAACTGCACTGCCATACCAGCGTGGGGAGCGCCTGCAGCCGGCAGACGCCGGAGGAGCTGATCGCATGCTACGCCGGGGCGGGATACCGCGGGGTTGTGCTGACGGATCACTTCGGCCGTGGCAACACCGCCGTGCCGCGCGAGCTGCCATGGGCGGAGCAGATGCAGCGGTTCTTCAGCGCGGCCGACCGCGCCAAGGCGGCTGCGCGCGCGTTCGGGATGGAGGTGCATTTCGCTGTGGAGTTCGGCCTGCCCATGGCCAAGGAGGTGCTGCTCTACGGCCTGCCGCGCGCGTTTTTCCTCGACAATCCGGACCTCGGCGGTCTGCTGCTGCCGGCGCTGTCCGAGCGGGTGCGCCGCGCGGGCGGGCTGGTATTCTGGGCGCACCCGTTCCGCGTGCGGGACTACATCCCCGATCCGTCCGCACAGCTCGACGCTGCGCTGCTCGACGGCGTGGAGGCGGAGAACTACTGCGACCCGGACGAGGTGAACGAGGGCGCGTGGCGCTTTGCGGCCGCGCACGATCTGCCGGTATCCGCCGGCTCCGACAACCACCGCGGGCTGGACGCATTGCAGAACGGGCTGGCCGTGCCGGAGCCGCTGTACACGGCGGATGACCTGAAGGCGGCGCTGC
>JAQXRK010000247.1 GCA_029218485.1 bacterium
AGATAGACGATGTCGCTGCAGCCGCGCGGCTTGCTCTGCTCGCTGATGGTGCCCGCCGCATCGGCCATGATCGCGGTCGCGCCCCCATCGAAATTATACGCAGCGCGGCACCCGAGGGCGTGGAAGAGCTTGGAGAAATCCTCCAGGCTGATCCCCATGGAATCGTTCACGCCGCGCCCCTCCACGACCACGAGGCAGTAGTGCCCCGGCTCGTAGTACCCGATGGCGCTGCGCGGATTGGCGGGCCGCACCTTGCTCAAAAAGGTCGTTTTCGGCTGGCCATCCGCATCGAGCAAGCCCGGTCCAAAGCCCCAGACCTGCCATACGCCGCGCGCCTTGATGGCCTCCAGATCGATCTGCTTCGGCGAATAGGTCTCCATCGTTCCATCGAGATATAATACGCAGACATCCCGTGCGCGATCGATGGTTTCCCGGTACCACACGCCGTTGCGCGCCATCAGGCCCGTGGGGCGCGCGCTGTAGTAATCGCCGGAGACCGCGATCACCGCTTCCGTGCGCGCCGCCATGTCCGCCACCGGCTCCTCGGCCCAGCGGGAAACCGCATCGTTTGCAATGGCGGTGCGGAAGCACGAGAGGTCGCGCACATAGATATCGGCCACATAATAGCTGAGCGCGTCCTCCTCAACCCGCTCGAGCGTCATGGATACAACGTCATTCCGGTAGAAGCCCTCGCCGCGCTCCTCGCCCGTGTAGCAGAACTTTTCAAAATAAGCCTCACCGAGCAGGCTGTTCTCCAGCAGCGCCGGGAGCTGATCCGGCTCCGGCAGCTTTCCCGCAAGGTACAGCTGCAGCGCAGCCTCGTCCACCGCGTCCACAACGCCGTTGCCGGTCATATCGTAGGGCGTCGGCTCCGGCGTCGGGGTCGGAACGGGCGTCGGCGTCGGTTCCACCGTAGCCGTGGGCGTCGCCGTCGGTTCCGGGATCTCCGTTTTGGGCGTGCAGGCAAAGGCGGTCAGGCAGAGCGCCAGCAGCAATGCCGTCAAAGATGTTCTCTTCATCACTTCCGCTTCCTCGGTTCCATTATGCGCTGTATTTGGCGATCCATTCATCCATCTGGGTGCTGGAGATATGGAAGTACGACTGCACATTCTCCAAAGCATACTGCGGGCGGTTTCGGATGGCCGAGCGCAGCTTTTCCAGCGCGTCCTCCCACGCGCTCATGCTCTTGGGGTGTCCCCAGTGGGCGATGTGCCGCGCCATCTCCGGGCGCATCTCCTCGACCAGCTCGTCGAGTATGCCGAGCAGCCGCTCCGGCTGGAACTGCGTGCAGATGAGCTGCACATACCGCTCGGCGCACATCTGCCGCCACCCGGCGTTCTTTTCCAGACCGACATAGATGTTCATATGCGTCAGCGAACCGTCGTTGGAGGGCACGCCGGTCCTGGAGAAATAGGCGGGAATGATGTTGCGGCTCGGACTGCTCGAAGCATTGAAGCAAAAATCGAGGTCGTAGAAGATCGGCCGCCATTTCACCGCATAATCCTGCGAGCGCCAGTACTTCTGGTTGAACATATCCGAGTTGTAAAAATACGTCTGGGCAATGAAATAGTCCGTGAAATAGTCCACGTCGATCCACTCGGCAAACTGGGCGAACAGCTCATCGTCGGCAAGGTTCTTGTCCATGGCGTAGGCAAAGACGCGCTTGATGTCCGCATTTCCGCCCTGCAGCACGCGCGTGTTCCGCTGGATGATGTCGACCGCGTCGCCGTCCACGCCGTAGTGGTTCACGAGATAGTCCTTGTTCTGATCCTCGCCGAAATCATAGATGCCGTAGTACCGCCCGTTCAGGTACATGATGACCGGGCGGTTGAGCGCATAGTCGATGTTCATGCCGGCCACCGCGCGGGCGGCGAATGCATCGCGCACGCGGGCGTCGAAGACGTGGTCGCCGAGGTCCTGTCCGCTGTTGCGCAGCACGAGCGAAACGAACGTCGTCAGATCGCTGTCCGCAAAGAACGGGTAGGTGACGTCCGACCGGCCGTAACCGGCGCGCAGATGGATGGCGAGGGATTTCTGCTGATACCCGAGCGTTCCCGCGCCCTTTCCCTTGATGCCGCACGGGAACTCCACGCCGAGGCTTCCGTCGGTCTCATACCACTGGATGAACGCCTCGCGCTCGACCTTATCGGTTCGCTTGGTGGCGCGAAACACCTCCGCGATCAGGTCGGGATCGCCGTTGACGCAGACGACCGGCAGCGTATGCGGTTCTTCAAACAGGTAGGTGTACGTCGCAATGTCGGAGGGCAGCCTGTCCTCCTGAAACGACGCGGCCCGGATGACGGTGTTTTTGGTGATCGTGATCGGGTCGGTATACAGCTTGGAGCGCTGCGTGGGCTTGGACCCGTCCGTGGTATAGCGTATCTCCGCGCCGTCCGCCGCCATCTCCAGCTCGAACGGCTCGGTGTGGTACAGCGCCGTTTCCGAAAGCACCGGCTCCGGCGCATAGCCGCCGAGCACGCTGCCGCTGTTCGCCTTGCCGCGCGTTGCGCTCGTAAAGAACACGCGCCGGACCTGCCCGTTCCCCTCGATGCGCCCGCTCGTGATGTCGCTGGAGAGCACGCCGGTCTCAAACGTATCCACGCGCAGGCCGTTGGCATCGCTGAGCACAATGGTATCGCCGGCCGGCGAGATGCCGAACGTGGCGACCCCCTCCTTCTGGCGCGTGGGATGCGACGAGGTCTCGATGACCGCGTATGCCCCCGCCGCAACGGTTACGCCGTCGATGCGGTATTTGAGCGGTTCCGCGTCGTCATCGGAGAGGTACCAGCCGGTCAGGTCCACCGGCGCATCGGAGCCGTTGTACAGCTCGATCCAGTCGTTCTTCTCGCTCTTGACCGCATTGACCGCGCAGACCTCGCTGATGTATACCCCGCTCGTATTGAAAAAGCCGATGTCCTCGGCCGTTTCAAACCCGTATGCGTTTTGATAGCCCGGCGTCGGCTGCGCGTAATAGCGGACCGATCCGTCCGGCTCCCTTCCCACCGATACGTTGTCGGGAAGCTCCGGCGGCGCCTCCAGAGAATCCAGGCGCAGGCCGTCCAGCCGCGTCAGATAGACGCCCGGCTCGTCCTTCGACAGGCCGAACGAGGCATGCAGCTCCCCTTCCGTGCGATCCTTTCCGGACAGGAATACCACGAGGTATGCGCCCGGCTCGAGATCGACCGCAGGGAACGCCCATTTGAACAGATTGTCCGCGTTGTCCGAGAGATAATAGCCGGAAAGGGACACGCTGGCATCCGAGCCGTTATACAGCTCCACCCACTCGGTGCGGTCGCCATCGGCGTCGATCACGCTGTACTTGTTGTTGCGGAGCACCTCGCTGATGCGCACCGGATCGTCCGCGTCCATCCCGGTCATGGTTACGGATGCAAACACGCGGTCGGAGTTCGCTTCTCCCGGCGTCGGAAACGCGGTATAGCGCGCAACGCCGTCAGCATCGGCCACGACCGTCAGCCCCGCGGGAACGTTCTCCGCCCAGCCGAGCTGGGAGACGAGCACCCCACGCCAGTTGGACAGATACAGATTGGCATCCGCACTGCCGAGCTTGAACGACGTTTCGATCCGGTCGGCGCCGGTCTTGCCGGTCAGGTAGATCACGGCGTATTCCCCCGCTTTGAGCGTGGCCTCCGGGAGCTGGCTGCGCAGCAGGTTCGTATCCGCGTCGGAAAGGTAATAGTTGTCGAGGCGCACATCGTCCGCAGAGGCGTTGTAGATCTCCGCCCACGGCTCCCCGTTTCCGTCCGGCTGCACCTCCGTGATGTACAGCGCGCCATCGCCCGTCTCCGCATACAGCGAATCGAGCGAATCCAAAATCTCCGTGGTGTTGGCGGCGCCCGGCGTCGGCGAGGCGCAATAGCCGTACGTGCCGTTATCGCGGCGGGCATACGACGCATCCGTCAGCAGCGCAGGCACGGTGATCTCCTGCACGATTTCAAAGAACCCGTCGCACAGGTACAGCGAGTCGCCGTTCTTGGACAGGCCGAAGCCGGTACACGGCACATCGGTCTTGGTCACGCCGTTGTTCTCCGCGGCATAGACGATCAGGTATTCGCCGGCCTCGATCGTCACATCCGGGAACGTATATTTGTAGAGCTTGCGCACATTGTCCGACAGGCCATAGCCCGCAAGGTTGATCGCGCTGTCCGAGGCATTGTAGAGCTCAATCCAGTCCGGCGAACCGGCGGCCGGATCGATCAGGCTGTGCCTGTTGCTGGAGACCACCTCGTTGATGATGAGTCCGCCCCGCGTGCTGCCGCCCTCCGTTGCGCTCGTCTGCACAAGGGAACAGGCTGCCGTCAGCAATGCCGACGCAGCCATCAGCCCGGCGATCATCCATTTGAGCAACCTGTTAGCCATATGTCTGTCCTCTCCGCTTGCTCGGCCGCGCCCTGCCGGGTACGGCCGCATGTCTCTTTTTACAGTATATCACACCCGCCGCCGCTTTGGGTGCAAACAGTCTGTGAATCCTCTTCGCGGCGGATGACCCGCCCGCCATCCGGCGTCTGCACCGTTTCGAGCCCCTCCGGCAGCTTCATGCGGTCCCAAAGGCCATACGTTTCGGTATGGATCAGCGCATGCAGCAGCTTCTGCTCGATATCCGGCGTGATCTTAGCCAGATGCTGCAGCAGCTGGCGCGCTTCCTCGCGCTTGGTGCTGCCCGCGATATCGCAGTGGGGCGGCAGAACCGGCAGCTCCTTCTGCCGTGCGAGCGACAGCGCGTACTTCTCCGGCAGGAAGATAAGCGGCCGGATGATCGTCACATTCCGGCGCGACAGATGCGTGACCGGCGCAAACGTATTGATGCGGCCCTCGTACATCATGCTCATGAACAGCGTTTCGAGCACATCCTCGCGGTTGTGGCCGAGCGCCACCTTGTTGCAGCCGCGCTCCACCGCAGCGGTGTTGAGCGCGCCGCGCCGGAGTTTTGCGCACAGCGCGCAGGGGCTGCGCTCCTCCCGGTACTCAAACACCACCTTGCCGATATCCGTATACACGCAGGTGAAATCCATGCCGATCTTCTCGGCATACGCTTCCACCGCCGCCACATTCTGCTTTTTCAGGCCCAGATCGAGCATGACGGCGCATACATCGAACTTGGTGTAGGAAAAGCGCTGGTACAGCTTCATCGCCTCCATCAGCAGGAGCGAATCCTTTCCGCCCGAAACGCCGATGCAGACCTTGTCGCCGTCTTCAATCATCCGGTAGCGCTCATCCGCGCGCCGGATACTGCCCAATACCCGTTTCATCCGTTATGCCCTTCTTTCAGTCTTCCGCGGCGCCCGCTTCATCGTCGAACACCGTATAGTCCTCCACGATGAACAGGATATCGCTGCACTGGCGCGACAGATTCGACTGGCGGCTGATCGCGCCCTCTGCATTGGCCATTACCGCCGTGCCGCCGCCATCCAGATTGTACGCAACGGTACACCCCTGATCATACATCAGCTGGGAAAGCTGCTTCATCGTTGCGCCGTCGGAACCGCCCCGGCCACGGCCGTCGACCGTGACGAACAGGTAATGCCCCGGCTCCACATAGCCGAACGCACTGCGCGGGTTCGGTCCCTGAATGGAGCTTCTGAACTGGCTCTTCTCCGTCTTCGGCTGCCCGTTCTCATCGAGCAGGCTCGGGCCGAACGACCAGCTCTGATAGGCGCCTCGGGAGATGATGGCCTCGATATCCGCTTCATCCGGCGCATAGGTCTCGACCACGCCGTCGCTGTACAGCACGCAGAGATCCTGCCGCCGGTCGATGGACTCCCGATACACGACCCCGTTGCGGATGACCAGACCCTTGTTGTTCTTCCAGGAAAAATAATCGCCGTTGATCGCAACGATGGCATGGTTGTTCTTCGCCATGTCCACCACCGGCTCCGTTCGCTTGTAAACGCCCTTTCCGAACGCGGTCCGAAGGTGCCCCAGATCCCTTAAATAGATGTCCGCAACATAGTAGTTGAGGTCCTCCTCGCTCACGGCCGTGAGCGTATAGCTGACCGTCTCGCTGCGGTAGTACCCCGCGCCCTGCTGCACGCCGGTGTAGGAAAACCGATCGAGATGCTTCTCCCCGAGCAGGCTGTCCGACAGGATGTCCGGCAGCGCGGTCAGATCCGGCAGCCGCCCCGTGACATGCAGCAGCATGGCAAGCGCGTCCGTCTCGTCCACAACGCCGTTGCCGGTGACGTCCGCGTCCGCTCCGGCATGCCGCATGCGCTCGGCCACCTCGGCCGCGCATAGCGACGGCGCAGCGGTCTGCGCATCCTCCGGGTTCATCAGCATCTCCGGTGATGCGGCAACCGGCTCCGGTGTGGCAGCATTCTGCGCAGCGGGCGCCGGCGTGGCACCCGGGTTCTCCTGTTCCGCAAGCTGCGGGACGGGCAGCAGCAACAGGCAGAGCAGCACCAGGCACAATCCCCTCTTCATTCCGCCGCCTCCGCATTGCCCGTGGGCTCTCCGATATAGACGATATCGCTCGTGGTACGCCCGCCGTCATACGGCCGGTTGACCACGCCGAGCTTCGACGCCATGACGGCCGTCTGGCCGCCGTCGAGATTGTAGGCGGCTGTACAGCCGAGATCCTCGAACAGCTGCGAGAGCTGCTGCATCGTCATCCCCTTGGAATACTTGCTCTGCCGGCCGTCCACGAGCACAAAGCAGTAGTGCCCCGGCTCATAGTAGCCGATGGCCGCGCGCGGATTGGTGGCCAGAATTCCCTTGTTGCAATGGAACTGCGTCATCGCATGCCCCTCCGCATCGAGCAGCATCGGGCCGAACACCCAGCTCTGGTACGCCTCGCCCTCCGCCCGGATCTGTTCGAGCGTCACGCCCTTTTCAAACGTGACGAGCCGCCCGTCCCGGTAGAGCACGCAGATGTCCATGCGATCGTCGACGCTCTCCTTGTACCACACGCCGTTTCGCACGACCGGCCCCTCGCCGCGATAGGAGTAGAAATCGCCGTTGATCGCGATGATCGCCTCGTTGCGCTCCGCCATATCGAGCACGCTCTCCCGCTTGCCCCGGTATTCCCCGCTGGAAAACGCGGTCCGAAAGCTCGTAATATCGCGGATATAGATGTCCATCACAAAGCAAACGCTCTCATCGCGCCGGAGCACCCGCTTCGACACGCTCACCATATCGCTGCGATAGCTGGTTGCCGTCATCACCGTTCCCTGATAGGAAAAGCGGTCGGCGTAGCGCTCGCCGAACAGGGCGCCGCTGAGCTTCCCCGCAAGGTCGGAAAACGCGGAGAGCCGGTCGGTCGCAAACAGCAGGATCGCCGTGGCGTCCGCCTCGTTCACGCTCATGCTGCCGGTCACATCCGCCGCGGCGCAGCGCGCGCCGTCGATCGTCATCAAACCGTCCGCTGCGCGCAGGACCAATGCCGCATCCGCTGCGCTCACGACCCCGTCCCCATTCAGGTCGCCGCCGGCAGCGGTGCCCGCCTCCTCGGCCAATGCGGGCCGCGGCAGCATCAAAAGCAATAAAAATATCGTCAATATCCGTTTCATCGCACTCTTCACCAACAGCCATTGTACCGCAACATGATGAAGCTCCGCAAGATCGGAATCTGCATCTTGCCAAACGTTCATTTTTTTGTCATAATAGAGGCAACGATACTGTATCAAAGCGTGTGGCCGCTACTCCACTATTCTAGCGTCCGCAGCGCTCAATAAAGGAGGTACAGACAACAAACCGCATGGCTCGCGGTGCGGCAGCGTGGAGACCTGTCGTAATGCATCCGCCACTTTTGCGGGCGAATGCGAGGTGGGCAGTTGATGAAGTTCGTGCCCATCAGAGCCGGAAGCACATGGCAAAAGTTACACTCAAAGGCATCAAGAAGATCTACCCCTACTCCGGCAACGACGAAAAGAAGTCGAAGAAGAAAAAGGGTGATCAGCCGGCAGCAGAAGAGAGCAAGCCGAATCTGCTGCGGACGGACAAGGGCGTTGTCGCCGTGCAGGATTTCAATCTGGAAATCGCGGACAAAGAGTTCATCGTTCTCGTTGGACCGTCCGGCTGCGGCAAATCCACGACGCTGCGCATGATCGCGGGTCTTGAGGAGATCTCCGAGGGCGAGCTGTACATCGGCGACCGTCTGGTCAACGACGTGGCCCCGAAGGATCGCGATATCGCGATGGTCTTCCAGAACTACGCGCTCTACCCGCACATGACCGTGTACGAGAACATGGCCTTTGCGCTCAAGCTTCGCAAGCTCCCGAAGGCGGAGATCGACAAGAAGGTGCGCGAGGCGGCCGAAATTCTCGATATCACCGAGTACCTGCAGAGAAAGCCCAAGGCGCTTTCCGGCGGCCAGCGCCAGCGCGTCGCCATCGGCCGTGCCATCGTGCGCGAGCCGCAGGTCTTCCTCATGGACGAGCCGCTGTCCAACCTTGACGCCAAGTTGAGGAACCAGATGCGCGCTGAGATCATCAAGCTCCGCCAGCGCATCGATACCACGTTCGTTTATGTTACGCACGATCAGACCGAGGCTATGACGCTCGGCGACCGCATCGTCATCATGAAGGACGGTTTCATCCAGCAGATCGGCACGCCGCAGCAGGTGTTCGATACACCGTCGAACCTGTTCGTCGCGGGCTTCATCGGCACGCCGCAGATGAACTTCTTTAACGCCAAGCTGCAGAAGGCCGCAAACGGCGACTATTACGTCACCGTAGACGGCATCGACTTCGGTCTCAGCGCCGAGAAGCAGCAGATTCTGCGCGACAAAGGCATCGAGCCGCAGGATATCACGCTCGGCGTACGTCCGGAGCACATCATGCTCTGCTCGGAAACCGCCGTCGAGAGCCATATCAAGGCCACGGTGGACGTGTCGGAAATGATGGGTTCGTCCATCCATCTGCATGTCAACGCCAACGGCAAGGACGTCGTTCTCGTGCTGGCGACCGTCGACCTGCCCGCAGAGCACCGCATGGGCTTCCACTATGGCGATCCCGTCAACTTCACGTTCGGCGGCAATGTCATGCACCTGTTCGGCGCGGACGGCAACAACCTGCTCTACTGAGCGGCAGCAGCGGAGCACCGGCTCCCTGCATAAAACGGTGCAGCAAAGCGCCGCAGCCAAAGATGGCTGCGGCGCTTTTTCGCGTTCCGATCCGGTGTGTGCGCTGTGAGTCCGCGTGGAAAACGCAAACAGCATGAACATACCAGCGCCAACCGGCACACCCACGCTGTACGGCCACGCGGGAAACGCAAAAGCAGCGCCATGCCGCAATCCGCCATAGAGCGCTGCTTGATCCTTCCAAATGGAAGCCCTTTCGTTCCCACCCGGCCATCCGCGGCCGCAGCATTGTCCGCCCGTCCGCTTCCCGGCGGGCGCCACCCGATTTTGCAAAAAAACCGATGAGCGCGCGGTTACTCCACCGTCACGCTCTTTGCCAGA
>JAQXRK010000248.1 GCA_029218485.1 bacterium
GCTATCTGTTCGATGCGCTGCACCCGGCGAAGGAGCGCCTCAGCCTGTATATTCTGGAGAATGCGCAGGGCGGCGTGTTTTCCGGGCCGCTGACGAACGCCGCCGGTTCGGTCGGCGTGAGCTACCGCCACCTGCAGAGGCTTCTGAACGCGCTGTGCGGCGAGGGGATCCTGCACCGCTGTGCGCATGGGTTTGAGATTGCGGACCGGGAGGCGCTGCTTGCGCTCTGCCCGGGCGAGCCGGACGCAGCGCTGTGACGGGCGGAAACGGCACGCCTGAGAGAGGGAACCGCCTCCTTCAGGTAGGACAGAAGCCCGCGCGGCGATAAGAAACGGGCGCTGTACAGAGGGAACCGCCTCCTTTGCGGAGGACAAACGCCTCCTTCAGGGAGGACAGAAGCATAAAAACGGCACGCTTTGCAACCTGTGCAGAGCGTGCCGCTGTTCTGTATTTGGGGTGGATTTGTGGTTGCCCGGTCGCGCGGGGCGTGCAGTTGGTTGCACCTCATGGTTGCCCGGGATTGACCGAGGTTGCCCGGTCGCGCGGGGGCGTGCAGTTGGTTGCACCTCATGGATGCCCAGGATTGACCGGTGGTTTCCGGTCGCGCGGAGCGTGCAGTTGGTTGCACCTCATGGTTGCCCGGGACTTATCCGGGGTTTTCCGGTGGCGCGGGGGCGCTCCGCCGCGGAGGGGAGAGAAGCCCTTTAGCTCAGCAGGGCGCGGTCGTTTGCGAACTCGCCGCCCGCCGCCTCGGAGAACTTCGCGACAAGGTCCTCCACCGTGAGGCGCTGCTTGTCCTCGCCGCTGATATCGAGGATGATCGTGCCCTCGTGCATCATGATCAGGCGGTTGCCGTACCGGATGGCATCGCGCATGTTGTGCGTGACCATCATGGCCGTGAGCTGGTGCTCCGAGATCAGGCGGTCGGAAAGCGTGAGCACCTTTTCCGCGGTGCGCGGGTCGAGCGCGGCGGTGTGCTCGTCGAGCAGCAGCAGCTGCGGCTTTTTGAGCGTGGCCATCAGGAGCGTGAGCGCCTGCCGCTGCCCGCCCGAGAGCAGGCCGACCTTTGCGCTGAGCCGTCCCTCCAGACCGAGGTCGAGCGCCTTGAGCGCCTCGCGGTACTGCTCGCGCTCGGCGTTGGTGATGCCCCAGCCGAGGCCGCGCTTCTTGCCGCGCCGCAGCGCCATGGCCAGGTTTTCCTCGATGCCCATGTCGGCGGCCGTGCCCATCATCGGGTCCTGGAACACGCGGCCCAGCAGGGCGGCGCGCCGGTGCTCCGGCAGCCGGGTCAGCTCCGTGCCGTCGAGGCAGATGGAGCCGCAGTCGGCCGGGAACACGCCCGCGATGAGGTTGAGCAGCGTGCTCTTGCCCGCGCCGTTGCCGCCGATGACGGTCACGAAATCGCCGTCGGCGAACGAGATGCTCACATCGCGGATGGCGGTCTTCTCATTGACCGTGCCCTTGTAAAAGGTTTTGGTGACATTCCGAATTTCAAGCATGGCTCGTTACCTCCCGTTCGTGCCCGCGCGCAATGCGCGGCGCTGGACGATCTTCTGGCGGATGGTGGGGATGGCCAGCGCGATGGCAACGATGGCGGCGCTGAAGAGCTTGAGGTCGGTCGTGCTCAGGCCGAGCTGCAGCACGAACGTGATGACGATATAGTACACGATCGAGCCGAGGACGATCGAGCCCATGCGCAGGCCGAAGTTGCGCCGGCTGCTGCCGATGAGCACCTCGCCGATGATGACGCTCGCAAGCCCGATCACGATGGCGCCGCGGCCCATCTGCGCGTCGGCATAGCCCTGGTACTGCGCCAGCAGCGCGCCGGAGAGGCCGACCATGCCGTTCGAGATCACGAGGCCGAGCACCTTCATCGTGTCCGTGTTCACGCCCAGCGCGCGTGCCATGCGCGCGTTGTTGCCCGTGGCGCGGACGGCGCAGCCGATCTCCGTGCCGAAAAACCAGTACAGCAGCAGGATCACGCCGGCGGCGAACAAAGCGCCGATCAGGATCGCGTGCGGCACGTTCAGCAGCGTGATGACCGTTGGCTGGCCGAGCAGGCTCACGTTCGCCCGCCCCATGATGCGGATGTTGACCGAGTAGAGCGCAAGCTGCGTCAGGATGCCGGAGAGGATGGCCGGAATCTGCAGCCGGGTGTGCAGCAGGCCGGTCACAAGCCCCGCGAGCATGCCGGCGAGCAGCGCGAACGGGAGCGTGAGCAGCGGGTGAACCCCGAGACCGATCAGCACCGCGCTGACCGCGCCGCCGGTGCACAGGCTGCTGTCCACCGTCAGGTCGGCATAGTCGAGCACCTTGAACGTGATGAACACGCCGACGCCCATGATACCCCAGATGATGCCCTGCGAAACCGCGCCCGGGCACGCATTGAGGAAGGAGAGAACTTTGTCCATGATGGCAAATTTCCTTTCCGTGGTATTGAACACACAGACAGACGCGCTGATGGGCGCGTCTTGTCCGCTGAAAAAGAGCTGCGCGGCGAAGCCGGCGTTCCCGGCCCCGCGCAGAGAGGGATTGCGCCGGAGCCGGCGTTCCCGGCCCAGCGCGCAGGGGAAGCAGGGGAAATGGAAGTTCTGTGGAACAGCGGCCGAAACCGGCGAAATCGGCGCCGGTTCACCGCCCTGCCGCGGCGCCCCTTCGGGCCGCGCCCCGCTTGCAGGCGGCAGGCGGCAGGAAACCGCCGTCGGGCCGCGATGCAGACAAAAAGTGGCTCCTTGATGGGAACAGACGCGGGCGTTCGACCGCGTCTGTTCCGGGGTTTGAAGGGGGTTACTTCAGGTCGTCCGGCACGGTCAGACCGAGCTGGGCGATGACTTCTTCATTGAGCGTGAGGCCCATATCCGCGTTGCAGTATTCGATGGGCATCTCGGCGATGTTCGCACCCTCGGAGAGGATCTTGATCGCCTGCTGGGCGGTCTGGACGCCGAGCTGGTAGTAGTTGACGCCGTAGGTGGCGGTGCCGCCGCCCTTGACCATGTTCTCCTCGCCGCAGATGATCGGGATGCCGGCGGGCGTGCAGACCATGGAGATCGTGGCGATGGTATCGGCCATGAGGTTATCCGTCGGGAGGTAGAGCGCGTCCACCTTCGAGGCGGCGCTCTGCGCAACAGCCTGGACCTCGGTGCCGTCGGCGCAGGTGAACTCCTCCACCGTGAGGCCGAGCGCCTCAAGCGCCTCTCTGGCCATCCGGGCCTGCAGGACGGAGTTGTCCTCCGAGCTGTGGTACATGATGCCGACGGTCTTGGCATCCGGCACCAGCTTCACAAGGAGGTTGGCCTGCTGTTCGACCGGGTTCATATCACTCGTGCCGGAGACATTGCCCCCGGGCGCGGCGTTGCTCGCGACCAGACCGGCGGATTCCGGATCGGTGACGGCGGTCACGAGGATCGGGATGTCCTTCGTTGCCTGTGCGGCGGCCTGCGCGGCGGGCGTTGCGATGGCGAGGATCAGGTCGACGCCGTCGCTCACAAACTTGGTGGCGATGGTGGCGCAGAGGGTCTGTTCGCCCTGTGCGTTCTGGACGTCGATCTCAACGGGCAGGCCGGACGCTTCGAGCGTGTCGATGAAGCCCTGGCACGCGCTGTCGAGCGCGGCATGCTCGGTCAGCTGAATGACGCCGATGCGGAAGGTCTTCTCTTCCTTGGGCGCGGCGGTGCATGCAAGACAGCACACGAGGGACAGTGCAAGCAGCAAAGCCAGCAGTTTTTTCATTTTGGGGTTCCTCCTTAAAATTAAAAATCGAATTGGGGAAAGAAAAGCAGCCCTGCCGATACCGGCGGGGCTGCCAGAGCGCTTTGTTTTCTCAGCAGGCCTGCGCGAATACCGGCGATTGACGGCGGTCAAAGCGGTAATAATAGCGATAAAAGTGCGCAAAAAACAGCCCGAAGAAACGAGCAAAGGCTGCGGCGGCATGGCGGGCACGCTGCATTTGGTATTGCGCGGCGGCTTGGGACGACTGCATGGGCCAATGCTCCTTTCCGAAGATTGCTTGAATTATATATCATATATTGCGTTCTGTCAACAGGAGAATTCTTAAAAATTTTTTACTTGCAGGATCGTAAAAGTCCTGTTAAGATACAATTGTATTCATGGTTTATGCAACATGAATGTTATAAATAACCAGCGCCGCGGGCGCACCCGCGTTAAAGCGCAAACGCGTTAAAACGCGGCGCCGGTTTCGATTTGCGGCATATGTCCCCCATGTATTCCGCAGACTGCGAACACCAGAAAGCCGTACCGATCATGAGGTTTCCCCCCTCTCACGGTACGGCGTTCGCAGTTTTGGGGGCGGGTTTACGCCGCGTCCCTGCGGCCGGACAGCATGCGCACCGCGAGCTTCACATCCTCCCGCGCGAACAACAGCACCAGCAGCGCATAGAACAGCACGCACAGCCCGATGGAGAGCCAGTCCCACAGCGCGCCGCCGCCGCATTGCCGGAGCAGCAGCGCAAAGCCGGCCATGAGCGCCGTGCACAGCGCGGGCTTCCAGAGGTTTATCAGCATGTCCCGCAGGCGGAACGAAAAGCGCGCCCGGAGCAGCACCCACACGATGATGAGCAGCGTAAAGCGGGAGATCACCGCGGCGCGCACCGCCGCGTCAAACCCGTGGGGCACCGCCGACAGGCAGATGGGGACCGACAGCGCGAGGCTGCCCAGCTGCGCCAGCAGCGAGAGCCGCGGCTGCCCCTTGGCGCGGAAGACCTCGCTGCCGGGCCATGAGCCGATGGCCATGAGCGCGGTCGAGAAGGCCCACAGCCCGACGATCGGCGCGGCCTCGGCCCAGCCGCCGCCGAGCAGCACGCCGGTGGCGAGGTCGCTGTAGAGCAGAATGCCCGTGCCCATCGGCAGCACGAGAAACGCCATGGCGCGCTGTACCGTATAGTACAGCCGGTGAAACGCGCCGTCGTCATTTTGCAGCCGGGAAAGCCCCGAGAACAGCACCGTCGGGATCGACGCGGTGATGAGCGCGAGCAGGCCGTTCGCGCTGTTGACCGCGTTTTTGTACAGGCCGAGCGCATAGCTGCTGAACGCGTTGCCGATCACGAACAGGTCGAACCACGAGCAGAGCCAGATGGCGAAGGACTCGAGCAGCGTCCACACCGAAAAGGAGAGCATGCTTTTGAGGGTCGTCAGCCGGTAGAACCGGCGCGGGCGCCAGCGGGTCGCCGGCAGCAGCACGGCGGCCGTGACCAGATGCGAGGCGAGCGTGCCTATAACGAGCGCCCAGTGCGACAGCCCGAAAAGCGCCAGCGGCACCGTCACGACCAGCGGCGTGAGGCACTGCGCCATGCGCACGAAGAACAGGCGCCGGAAGTCCAGACCGCGCCGGAGCAGCGCCAGCTGGATCGAGGTGAGCGCGGTGACGGGGAGCTGCGCGCAGGCGACCGCGACCACCAGCCCGTAGCCGGGGCTGCCCGCGGCCGCGGCGATCGGGTCCCGCAGCAGCGCGATGGCGAGCCACAGCAGCAGCGAGAAGCCGAGGTTGCTCCAGAACGCGACGCACGCCGCATCGTCGAGCCGCTCGTCCGGCCCGGTAAACTCGTGCTGGATCAGATATTTCTGGAAGCCCGCATCGGTGAAGAGGTCCGCAAAGCTCGTGACCATCAGCGCGGTGGTCAGCACGCCATACGCCTCGGGCGCGATGAGGCGGGCCAGCACCATGTTGACGCCCATCGTGGCGAGCTTTGCCGCCGCCTCGGCGGCGACGGACCACTTGGC
>JAQXRK010000249.1 GCA_029218485.1 bacterium
ATTTTTTATAATTCCCGCACTTATCATTTTTATTGCTTTGATTGGTCTGGGAATATATGTAACGGTACTCATCGTAAAGGCCTTACGCAAATACACGAAATCGGAACCGGTCAGAAAAGAAAAAAAGGAAAATGCCAGGAGTCTCGGAGAGGTCTTAAAGCAGCATAGGATGCATTCAAAAATGACACAGGAATTCGTGGCTGAATCATTGGGAGTAAGCCGTCAAGCTGTTTCCAAATGGGAAAGCGGTGCTTCTGATCCGAGCACGACGAACTTAATGGCATTAGCGAAATTATTTGGTGTAAGCGCAGAGGACTTATTGAAAGAAGCGCAATAAATGCCAGTTTGCCGGGATGCTGCAAGACCTTTCGGAATAAGTCGGCAAATTGGAAAATAAGCATACAAATTCTCCGTATGGTCGAACCATACGGACAATTCACTGTTTTACCGGACGCAGCCCCCTGCCGCTCCTGTTTTGGCGGTCAGGCCCTCAGCGCGCGCTCGCAGTCCGTACGCGCGCGATAGAGCGCGTCCACATCATCATACATGTCGCTGTACACCTCGACGAACGCAGGCCCGCGGTAGCCGTGCGCGAGCAGCGCTGCGCGCAGCGCGGAAAAGTCGCACTGTCCCTGCGTGGGCATGCGCCAGCGGAAGGCGCCGTTTTCCAACCGCTCATAGTCGCATAGATGCACATTCACAATGCGGTCGCCCACCGCGTCCATATAGTCCTCCGGTGAAAACCCGCTGCGCACCGCCTGCTTGATATCGAGCGTGAAATGCATCCGGTCCTTCGTCAGCTCCCGCAGGCGCAGGCCGAACGAGGGCGTGCAGAACAGGCACCAGCTCACATTCTCCAGCGCCAGCGTGACCCCGTAGGCGCGCGCCATTTCGTCCAGCTCCGAAAAGATGGGCGCAATGCGCGCAAGCTCCAAATTCTTGGCCGCGCCGTTGAGCGTTGCCGCGCCGTGCATGACATAGCATGCTGCGCCAAGCGTTCTGGCCGCCTGCAGCACCCGCTCATAGATGCGGAAGGCGTCCTCGCGCTGGCGCGGATGCAGGGAAAACAGCTGCGGCTCAAACTGCGTGCTCATCGGATGGACGCTGTGAATGCGGAGGTTTGCGGCCCTTGCCCGCTCGGCCAGCATGGCCGTAAACGCGGGCTCATACTCGCAAAACGAATTCAAAAACAGCTCCGCAGCCGGTACGCCGTGCGCGCCGAGCTGGAGCACGGCGTCCTCAATGGTCATGCGGTTAAAAAAGCTCGCGGTGGATATGCCGATTTGCAAACTGTGCGCCTCCTTCATTCATTCCAACGCATTATACCACGAACGCAGGATTTGTGGTATGATAGTCGTTATGAACAACCGTTTTTTGCACCCCCGCACATCCGCCGCGCCCGCTCCCTCCGATGCCGGCGCGCCGCACCCATACCGCGCGCTTGCCCTGCGCCTGCCGTTCCTGCTGCTTCTGCCGCTCGGCTTTTTTCTGCCGCGCTTCTTTGCAGGGCGGGTCGACTGGATCGAAACGGTCTATTGCGCGCGCATCTATCCCGCCATGCGCAGCGTGCTGAGCGCGCTCACGGGCTGGTTTTCCTTTTCCCTGGCCGAATGGCTGCTGTATGCGCTGGTGATCGGCGCGGCGCTGCTGCTGCTCGCGCAGCTTGTCCGCGCGGTGTGCCGGCGGATCCCCCTCCACCGCTTTCTTCGCGCGCTGCTGTCCGTCTGCATCGCGGGCGGCGTGCTGCTGAACCTGTTCTATTTCACCTGGGGACTGTGCTATTTTCGGCAGCCGCTCGCCTCCCGCATGGAACTGCCGATCGAGGCGCGCTCCGTCGACGAGCTGGCCTCGCTGACCGAGCTGCTGGCCCGCCGCGCCGCTGCGCTCCGGCCGCAGGTGAGCGAGGACGCAAGCAGCGTATTCACCACCGACACGGACGCGGCCTTTGCCGCGCTGCCTGCGGCCTATGATGCGCTGGGGCAGGCGTTCCCGGTCTTTTCCGGCAGCGTTACCCCGGCAAAGCGCGTTTGCTGGTCGGAGGGGCTGAGCTGGCTCGGCATTGCCGGCATCTACATCGGCCTGACCGCCGAGCCCAACGTCAACGTCCATCAGCCGCCGCTGCTGATCCCGGCCGGCGCTGCGCATGAAATGGCGCACCAGCTCGGGCTTGCCTCCGAAAACGAGGCGGAATTTGCCGCGATTCTGGCCTGCGCCCTCTCCACTGACCCCGCTGTGCGCTATTCCGGCGCCATGCACGCGCTCCTCCTCTGCGGCAACGCGCTGAGCCGCGTGGACGCTGCGCGCTACACGGAGATCGTACGCAGCCTCTATACGGATGGTATGCGCCGGGACCTGGCCGACTACAGCGCCTACTGGGACACCTATGAGGGCAAGGCGCAGGAGACCGCCACGACCGTCAACGACAACTACCTCAAGCACAACGCGCAGCCGAGCGGCGTTGCCAGCTACGGGGAGTCGGTCGACCTGCTGCTCGCGCTGGAAGCCGAAACCGCGTTTTTTGCGCAGCATGCCCCGGTTTGATTCCCGATTGAGAAATAAAAAAAAGTATATTCACCGGCTTTCCTCATTTTGCTGTTTACAAACCAATAAAAATTGTGTATGCTAAATATAATTGTTGCATAAACGATTCACACAATTATTTCATTCTGAATGGGAGCAAAAAAATGATCGATCTGACCATCCATCGCGACAGTTTGCAGCGCAGCATCGACAGAGCGCGCGAAAAGGGCATCATCATCCCGACGTTTGCGCAGATGCGCAACCCCGACCTGATCCCCGATAAGATCAAGGAAAAGCTGAAGAGCGTTGGCCTCTGGGACCTCAATCCGCTCAACCTGTTCCGCATCTCCTGGCGCAACGAGCCCAAAGAGCAGGGCGGCACGTTCGGCGGCGTCAACTTCATCGAGATTCCGCAGGTGCTCACCGGCGTCAAGGCCCGCATCATCCTGCTGACCGGCAAGTGGTTCCCCACCGGCTGCCACAAGGTTGGCGCATCCTTCGGCTGCCTCGTCCCGCGTCTGGTGACCGGCCAGTTCGATCCCACCTACCATAAGGCCGTTTGGCCGTCCACCGGCAACTACTGCCGCGGCGGCGCATTCAACTCCAAGCTCCTCGCGTGCGATTCCATCGCCATTCTGCCGGCCGAGATGAGCCGTGAACGCTTTGAGTGGCTGTCCAACATCGCCGGCGAAGTCATCGCGACCCCGGGCTGCGAGTCGAACGTCAAGGAGATCTTCGACAAGACCAAGGAGCTGCGCGAGACCCGCGAGGACGTCATGATCTTCAACCAGTTTGAGGAAATGGGCAACTGCGTGTGGCACTATCAGGTCACCGGTAAGGCGATTCAGGATGCGTTCGAGTCCATCAAGGGCGAGGGCGACCGCTTCGCAGGCGCTTGCTTCACCTCCGGCTCCGCCGGTACCATGAGCTCCGGCGACTACCTGAAGGAGCAGTACCCGACCGCCAAGCTGGCCGTCGGCGAGGCGCTCCAGTGCCCGACGCTGCTCAACAACGGCTTCGGCGGCCACCGCATCGAGGGCATCGGCGACAAGCATGTGCCGTGGATCCACAATGTCAAGAACACCGACATGGTCATCGCCATCGACGACGAGGACAGCCAGAAGCTGCTCCGCCTGTTCAACGACCCGGTCGGCAAGAAGTACCTCGTCGAAGAGGTTGGCGTACCGGCCGACTTCGTTGAGAAGCTCTCCCTGCTCGGCATCTCCGGCATTGCGAACATGCTGTGCTGCATCAAGATGGCCAAGTACTACGAGCTCACCGAGCACGACGTCGTTGCCACCGTCGGTACGGACTCCGCCGTCATGTACCAGAGCCGCATCAAGGAGCTCGAGGAGGCGGATGGCGCCTACACGTCCAACATGGCCGCGGCCGACTACGCCGAGCACCTCAAGGGCATCCGCACCGATTCCATGGAGGAGCTCACCTACGAGGCCCGCAAACGCGTCCACAACCTCAAGTACTACACCTGGGTCGAGCAGCAGGGCAAGACCTACGAGGAGATCAACCAGCAGTGGTACGACGAGCACTACTGGACCGACATGCACGATCAGGCGAAGGACATCGACGAGCTCATCAACGAGTTCAACGATGCGACCGGCCTGCTCAAGAACCTGTAAGGTCCCATCCAAAACCCGCAAT
>JAQXRK010000250.1 GCA_029218485.1 bacterium
AGAGCGGCTACCGGCTCGTGACGAACATCGGCGAGGCCGCGGGCCAGAGCGTTCCGCACCTGCACCTGCATCTGCTCGGCGGACGCTCGCTGCAGTGGCCTCCGGGCTGACCGGCGGAAGCGCCGCGCGCGGAGCATTCGCCTCTGCCGCAAACGCATGAGAGGAACCGCGCTCCAGAACCGGCGGAAACGTCCGCGCGCGAAGCAGCATTTGAACAGCAATCCCTCTGATCCGGCAGGTTCAGGGGGATTTGTATGTCCGGAAACGGTGCGCGGAAGGCGCGGCAGAGGGCGAAGAGGACTGCGCAGCGAAGCGGATGCCGGAACCCTTGCGCGCGCAATTTGGCCGGGGATGCCCCTGCGCCGGGCGCATCATCCGCTTCCTTGCCGCCTGCCGTTTTGCCGTTGCAGCGCCACCCTCGCCGCCCGCGCTCCCGTGAACGAACCCGCCGCTTGCCGTTCCGCTGCCTGACCATTGTGTTCCTGTCAGCAAAACCGTTGCATGCAGCTTGCGAAGCCATCGCCTTGGAACGGTCGCTCATGAAACAGCCGCTTGCGAAGCCGCTGTTCGCGAAGCCGCCGCCTTGGGAAACCGACGCTCGCGAAGCTATCGCCTGCGAAACCGCCACCGCGGAACCGCCGCTCGTAAAACGGCAACAGCCGCTTGCGGCGGGGCGAATTTTCCCGTATACTGTAAGCCGATGCTTGGCATGCACAGGAGGGATTATGCGGAAAGAACGAAAGGCGGAGCTGCTGCGCTCCATCAAGTTTTTGCTGTTCTCCGTTTCGGCGGGCGTGATCGAGGCGGGCGCGTTCGCGCTGCTCAACGAGCTGCTGCAATGGAGCTACTGGCCGTGCTATCTGATCGCGCTTGTGCTGTCGGTCGTGTGGAACTTCACGCTGAACCGGCGCTATACGTTCCAGTCGGCGAACAATGTGCCGGTGGCCATGTGCAAGGTGCTCGCGTTCTACTGCGTGTTCACGCCGCTGTCGACGCTGCTCGGCAGCTATTTGGCGGACACACTGCTCTGGAACGAATATCTCGTGACCGCACTGAACATGATCGCCAATTTTGTGCTCGAGTTTCTGTACGACCGGTTCTATGTGTTCCGCGACAGCATCGACACCAACGACCGCGCCAGGAGGGCGTGAGCGGGCGTGCGGGCAATCACCGGCCGCATGCAAACCGAAAAGCAAAGGATAAAAACGACCGCGCGTATAAAAACGCGCGGTCGTTTCGTTGTTCAGCACCGGCTGCCGCAGGAGGTTCGGATGCACAGCTCCGGCTGGAGCACGATCTCCTGCGGCTGGAGCACGGCGTCCGGCGGAGCCTCCACGAGATCGAGCAGCATGCGCGCAGCCACGGCCGCGAGCTGTTCGATCGGCTGGTTGATGGTCGTCAGCTCCGGCTCGGACAGCGTGGCGACCGGCGAATCCGTGAAACCCGCGATGGCGAGCCGCTGCGGAACCGGAATGCCAAGGTCGCGCGCGGCGCGCAGCGCGCCGAACGCCATCTCATTGCTCGCGCAGAAGAACGCATCGGGCGCATCCGGCTGGGCGAGGAGCTCCTTGGCCTTTTCATAGCCGCCCTGTACGTTGTTCGGCGTATGCACGATCCAGCGCTCGTCAAACGGCAGATCGTTCTCAAAATAGGCGCGCTTCCAGCCGCGGCAGAAGCTGGCGACGAACTGGAACGAAGCATTTTCCACGAGCAGCGCGATTTGACGGCGGCCGAGCGAGAGCAGGTGCTGTGTCATGCGGAACGAGCCAACGGTAAAATCGACGTAGCAGTACGGATGGTTGGTCGTGAACTGATCGTATTTGCGCGCGAGAACGAGCGGGATTCCCTTGCCCGAAAAGAGCGCGGCATCGTCGGGATGGAAATCGCGCAGCGCCCAGATCGCGCCTGCGGGCTTCTGGCGGCTGAGCATCTCCATCTGGAGCGTACGGCGCTGCGGCTCGGCGCTGACCGGACAGAACAGCACGGTGTAGCCGCGCGGATGGACGACCGTTTCAAACCCGGAGAAAGCCGGCTCATAGAAGCTGTAATCCTCCGCGTCGAACAGAAACAGGAGCATATGCGAAGCAACGCCGTTTGCGGTGAGCGCAGAACGGCGGGTGGGCGTATAGTTTTCCGATTGCATGGTGCGCAGAATCCGCTCCCGCGTCTCCGCCTGTACCAGCTCCGGCGTATTGATCGTGCGGGAAACCGTGGCGACGGAAACGCCGCAAAGGCGCGCAATCTCTCGTATATTGATAGGAATCATCCTTTCACAAACTGCATGATCTTATCAGTATACCATAAAAAGCGGCCGGAGCAAACCGATTGAGCCGCTGCGGCGCGGATGAATTGTGAAATTGCTGGAAAAAGTAAATTTCTTGTTGACATCGATGAAACAAAAACCTATAATTGTTACAGAAATATTTCGATAATGTTACAGTAACAACCAGATCTGTCCGGACGAATCAACACCAGAAGCAACAAACGAATCATGAATGAGGGGGAAAAGCAATGTCAACAAAGCCAAAAGAAGCTGACGGCGTGGCAGCAAAAACGGAAACTGTCGACCAGGATTACCCTATTGATCATGTTCCGCTTTCCGCACGCAGATCCTTTTTTTCCATCGCGGCCGTCCTGCTCGGAATCACGTTCTTCGCACCCACCATGTCCACCGGCGCTCAGATCGCATCGGCATTTACATTTGGCCAGCTGATGTGGATCGTGCTGCTCGGCAATCTTGTACTCGGCGTTTATGTCGCGCTCAACTGCGGCATCGGCGCCAAAACCGGTCTGACCTCCGTCATGCTCTCCCGCTATACGCTCGGCGTCGGCGGCTCCAAATGGGCCGGCCTGCTGCTCGGCGGCACGCAGATCGGATGGTACGCTTATGTAAGCGCCTACACCGGCCAACTGTTTGCAACGGCGTTTCAGGTGCCGGATGCGGCTGTCTGGTTCACGCTCCTCTGGGCAGTCATCTTCGGCGTTACGGCAATCTGGGGCTATAAGGCCATGGAAAAGGTCGCCTATGTGGCCGTGCCCGCGCTGCTGCTGCTCGTCATCTATGTCCCGATCCTTGCCGCACAGGCAAACGGCGGCTTTGCTGCCATCACGCAGGCCGTTCCCACCGCAGAGATGAGCGTTGCCACGGCCATGACCGCCATCGTCGGCACGTTCGCGTCGATGGGCACGCAGGCCTGCAACTGGTCGCGCTTTGCCAAGAACGCCAAGACCGCGTTCCTTGCGGGCTTCATCGCGTTCATGATCGGCAACACGATCATGCTGCTTGCCGGTATCATCGGCGGCCTTGCCTACGGTGAGGCGGACTTCATCGTTGTCATGCTGCGCACGGGCCTGATCTTCTTCGCTCTGGTCGTGCTCACGCTCAACATCTGGACGACCGCGCATGCCGGCGCATACGCCTGGGGCGTTGCCGGTGCTGAAATGTTCAACAAGCAGAACAAGACGCCCTTCCTGATCGGCGGCCTCGTCATCGCCATCATTCTCGCGGTGACCGGCATCTACGCGCAGCTCATCAACTTCCTGGTACTGCTCGGCATCTTCATTCCCCCGCTCGGCGGCGTCATGCTCGGGGACTACTTCTTCATCTACAAGCGCAAGATGCCAAAGCTTGCCTACATTAAATTCAAACTGTTCCGCATTGGGCCGGTACTGGCCTATCTCGTCGGCACGATCGTTGCGTTTATTACCGACCGTGCAGGGTTCGGCATCCCGCCGCTGTTCGGCATCATCGTGGCTGCCGTATGCGTGCCGCTGTTCGACTGGCTGCTCAAGGCGCTCAAGGTGAATGACCGCCATGAGATCGAGGAAGGCGCGGAGACCGTCTGATGCGGGACGGTATCAAGAAACGAAGGGAGAACGATAGATGAATATCGGCAACCTGTTTGCACTGAACGGAAAGATCGAGACCGAAGCGCTGAGCGTTTGCTGCGTACAGTTTGCGCCGGTTGGCGCGCAGACGGTCGACGAGCTGAACGAAAACACCGAGACCATGCTCAACTATCTCGACATGGCGGTGGGCGCCTTCCCGGGGGTGGACCTCGTGGTGTTCCCGGAGGCTTGCTTCCAGGGGTTCGCACCGGTCAACTTTGAGGAAGCGCTGATGACGGAGCAGAGCGAGCAGCTCCTGCGCATTCGGGAACGCTGCAAAAAGCTCTCCGTCTGGTGCGTGGTCGATCCGCTGATCAGGAGCAAGACCGGAAAATGCTTCGAGAACACCGCCATGGTCATCAACGACCGGGGCGAGATCGTCCACCGCTACGTCAAGATGAACCCGTGGATCCCGTTTGAAAACGCGGTTCCCGGAAAGGAATGCACCGTGTGCGACGGGCCTAAGGGCTCGCGCCTGGGCATCATCATCTGCGCGGACGGCGACTACCCGGAGATCTGGCGCGAGGCGGCCTATCGCGGCGCGAATGTCATCATTCGTCCGACGCATTATATGGATCCGTGGTATCAGGCCTGGGAGCTGACCAATCGCGCCTCCGCCTACTTCAATCAGGTCTATGTGGTGGGCGTGAACTGCTCCGGACTGGCGAGGAACGAGACGCGCTCCTGCTTTGGGCGCAGCATGATCGTTGGCCCGGACGGCACGATCATTACGGAAGCGTCGAACGGCTGCCCCGGGCTGATCAAGGCGGATCTCTATCCCGGTATCATCGACAAAATGCGCGAACAGGCCGTGCATTCGAATCCTATGTACTCGTTTCGGCATCGCGGCGCGAGCTGCCCGGATTGCGGCGGAAACGGCGCCGAGCGTCTCGGCTATGCCGCTTATGAAACACGGAAGGAGGAGCAGCCATGAAAATGACCAAACCAGCCTATCCGGCTCTGTTCCATTACATCCAAAAGCAGATGGCGGATGTGGCGTATCCGATCACGAAGCAGGCGCTGCTTGAGCAGATCGGCGAGCGGGAGGTGTTCGTGGACTGGGACGTGCAGGTGCCGCTCCGGACGTTCATTGAGCCGATCCGGCGGGAGGAGTTCTCCTGCGCTGCGGATTTCTACTGCATGCTGATCGCGTTCCTGTAAGCGCAGC
>JAQXRK010000251.1 GCA_029218485.1 bacterium
TACCGATGTGTGGGCGTCCATGGGCATGGAGGCCGAGGTGCAGGCGCGCCGCGCCGCGTTCGCCGGGTATCAGGTCAACGACAAGGTCATGGCGCTCGCCAAGCCGGATGCGATCGTGCAGCACTGCCTGCCCGCGCACCGTGGCGAGGAGATCACCGATGAGATCATGGAGAGCCATGTGGGTGAGATCATCGAGGAGGCCGAAAACCGCCTGCACGCGCAAAAGGCCGTGCTCGTGCTGCTGATGGAAAACCGGTAACGAAGAACAAGCGGCGCCCGCCGTTAAGACCGGCAAACCACCGCGCACCGCCCAATGCGTTGAAAACGAAAAAGCCCTGCTCCGGCAGGGCTTTTTGTGTTCGTTGTATGCGGCCAATCCGCAGCGCCGGCGGCCATCCGCTATCAAAATCGAACGGGTGCTTGGTGGATCGGTATGGTTTATTTCACGGGTTTTCCTGCTTTGTATGCGGCTCTTGCTTCCTGCAAGCTCATTTCGTTTGCGCCGCCAGAAAGATTTGGTTTACCCAACTGCACCAGATCGTTTTGCCAGAAGCACACTTCGCAAATGTCATATTCACGAACGAGTGTTTTTCCGCAGCAAGGGCATTTCATTTCTTCATCAATGTCCATTTCGTCTTCATTCATCCTCCCCCCAATAGGCATATCCATCTACAGGCTGAAACGCCGTCCGCAGCAATGATGCGCCGCTTCGTTTTCCGCATGGCGGTCTCCATCTTCCGCCGTCCGCGCGCACCCGCTTTTTATGCGCAGCCGTTCGCCCTGCGAAATCGCATGCAGGGCTTGTCCGCACCGCACGCTCTGCTTCGGCGTTCAACCGCCTCAGCCGGACGCATCCTTGTCGAGCGCATGATCGAACCGGAGTGCATCAAGGTCTTCCTTTGTTTTTTCTCCGCCACCTCTCAACGATAGGCTTTTTAGGTGGTCGCCGCCACCCGTCGTCCCGTCCCGTAGGATTGCGGATTCCGATTTTGAGTATCAAAAAGCACCCCGTTCTGGTGCTTGGTTGATTCTAATTGTAGGAATGTCCAAGTTCTCCTCCAACAAAAGAACACCGAAATGTTGCGGTGGTTAATTGACAATAATCTCGAACAGTTCAGGCGGATAAGCGTATTCGTCACCAGTTTCATCAACAAGGCATATCATGCCTTTTTGTCCAACGATAGCATCGTAAACCTTCCCATTGAGCAAGGCAAGAGGATCGCTTTCTCCGATGAACTTCACTTTAGTCTTCAAGTATCCGTTCATCATTTCTTGCATGTGCTTTGAATTTGACTTTTCCAACATCCTTCTCCTCATACCAATGCACTTCTGCACGATAGCTTCCACCATTAAAATCAAGATATCCAATTCCTTTTTTCTTTTGCCATTCGTCTGGGTTTCCTCCAAAACGTTCTAACAAAAATGGAAGCTCATCAATCTGTCGATCACGCCCTTTTCCAGCAATGACTTTTATGTTGGTAACATATGTTCCTTCTGTAAAGTTAACATATTCTCCGTTCGGGAGCAATACCTCATGTTTTTTTGTTTTTGCTCCAAGTCCACGCGGAATGACGAACGATGAATTTCTCTCCGCTGCCTCTCAACGATAGGCTTTTAGGTGGTCGCCGCCACCAGTCGTCCCGTCCCGTAGAATTGCGGATTCCGATTTTTGGTATCAAAAAAGCACCCCGTTCGGGTGCTTGGTTGATTGATGGTCAAATGTGTTGTGATCTGCGTTAGAGCAGGTTAATCAATTTCATGATATTTGCATTGCTGACAAACATCTCTGACAGCAAGAACTTCTGGTACCACCTACAGGCTGAAACGCCGTCCACAGCAATGATGCGCCGCTTCGTTTTCCGCATGGCGGTTTCCATCTTCCGCCGTCCGCGCGCACCCGCTTTTTATGCGCAGCCGTCCGCCCTGGCCGAATCGCGCCTTTTGAGCAGCAGCGCCGCGGCAAGGAACGCGCCCTGCCCCGCCACATTGACGCACTCGGCGATCCAGTTCATGCTCGCGAGCGCAAAATCCTTCGTGGACAGGTAGCCCATCCCGAGGCTGCAGACGAACGAAACGGCCAGCAGGGCGATCACGCCGTACCGCTTCCGGCGCCCGGCGAGCACCATCAGCCCCGCGTCCATCATGCCAAGGCCCGCCACCATCAGGCCAACGAACAGGAACGTGCCGGAGAAGACCGCCGGCACCGGCGCGATGGCCTGCAGCCGCGTCCTTTCCCCCTGCCTGTGGCACAGCATCGCCACAACGCCCAGCCCCGCGAGCAGAAAGCCGATGGACTGCACCGGGAAGAACATGGCGCTGAGCTTCTCAAAATCGCAGATGTTCGCCGCGTACAGCAGCTTGTAGGTCGCCTTCAGGAATCCCGCGCAGAACACGTCGATCGTGCCCGCGGCAAAGAGCGCAAAGGCGCCCTTGCTCATGCCGTGGTACAGCTCCCGCTGCAGGATCACCGCGGCGGCCAGAAAGCAGAGCACCGGGACATAGTCCACCAGCGCCATGGGAACGGAGTATGCCATGCTTCACTTCTCCTTCTTATTGAGGTGGTAGATGGGTACCAGCGGAAGGAGGATCGGCGTGCGGTCGGCATAGGCGCGGTACTCCGGGTCGTCGCCGCAGCGGGCCATCTGCCGCTTCTCCAGCCGCTGCGCGCCGTTGAACATGACGATGATGATGCAGATGTAGCCGATGGCGACCGTGATCCACTGCCCTGCGGTCCGCAGCGTGTCCAGCGAGGAGAGCACCAGCCCCGTCCAGAAGATGATCTCGCCCAGATAGTTGGGGCAGCGCACCACGCGGTACAGCCCCGCCATCGCGACCTTGTCCGGGTTGACGGCCTTCTGCGCGCTCTTCTGCTTGTCGGCCACCGCCTCGAGCAGCAGGCCGCCCGCGCTGACGGCGATGCCGACCCACACGAGCGCGGAGACCGCGCCGCCGTTGTACATGCGGAAGAACACGGGCGAGGTCTGCGCCACATACAGCGCGGCGACGCAGATCCACATCGCGGCCTTTACAAAAACGGGCATGCGCTTCTCGTCCGATGCGGCCTGCTGCAGCGTCTTCCGGTACGCCGCGTTTTTCAGCTCGCGGATCAGCAGAAATCCGGACAGGCGGAACCCGTAAACCACCAGCAGCGCAAAGAGGATGTAGTGCGCCGCGCCGGCCTGAAACACGCCCGCGGCGGACAGCACGCCGAAGGCGACGCCAATGGCCGCCACCGCCATGCCGTAGCCGATGGACATAAAATACACGAACTTGCGAAACCCCATGCAGCTGGCGGCCAGCGCCACCACGAAGGGGATCCAGATCAACTCCCAACCCATCGCCGTTCTCCTTTCCTGTGTCTCAGGCCGATCTCACGCCTGCTTCATGTCCTGAAAATAGTCCTTAATGTAGTCCCGGAAGCTGTGCGCACCGTAGTGCACATCCTCCGCCACCATGTCCTCGGTCATGGTCCACTTGCCGAAGCGGATGACCGCCTCCTTGCCCGTTTTGCGCACCCTCGCGAGGAAGGCCAGCACATCGAACAGCCACGCCGGCGCGGTCTTCACAACCGTCGGCTTGCCCGCTGCCGTGAAGCACATCTCTGCGATCTCGCGGTAGGTATAGACCTCCGTGCCGCCGATGGAGACGATCGCGTTCTCCGCATCGGTCATGTGGTCCACCATCCATTCCGCCAGATCCGGCGTATCGATCACGTTCGCCCTGTTGTCCGGGTCGAGCACCTGCACGGTCCCCTTCTCGATCATAGGCCGGAACACCTTTGCGATGTCGTAGAAATAGCCCGTCGGCCGCACGATCAGGTACTCCAGGCCGCTCCTCTTAATCTCCTCCTCCAGCATGGCCTTCGCGTGCAGCATGGCGATGCCCTCGGCGCGCGGGTCGTCCGCCTTCAGCACGGACACATAGACAAACTTCTTGACCCCGGCCGCCTTCGCCTCGTTCAGCAGGTTCAGGTTTCCCCGGTAGTCGATGTCGTAATTCGTCAGCGTCCGGGAAGAGGATACCAGCCCCACGGTGGTGATCACGATGTCCGCACCGTCGCAGATGCCCCTGAGCGCCTCCGCGTCGGTCACATCCAGCTTTTTGAAGGTATAGCTGTCCCTGCTCAGCTCCGGCACCTCGCGCTCCACCAAATCGGCGGCCACGACCTCGTGCCCCCGGTTCACCAGCACCTTGAGCAACTCCCTGCCCAAATTGCCGTATGCGCCACCCAATACAATCCTCATGTTCGCTGCTCCTTCCTCTTTGTTCTCCGGTGGTCTGTCCGCCGCACCGGCACGGGTCACTTCTTCGCGGCCTTCTCCGCCGCGCGCTTGTCGTTGATGATCTTCATGTGCTCGGCCGTCACCAGCTCCACGCCGTTCTCGCGCGCCCATTCCACGCAGCCCTTCAGCACCAGCGGCAGGAACACGCGCGGCACGTTCAGGATGGTCTTCAGCGCATCGTCCGTGAATTTCACTTTGTCGTCGGCGCGATCGGCCGCATAGCGGACGGATTCGAGCGACGCCTCGCGGATGGGCAGCAGCTCGGCGCGCATGCGGCGGTGCCGGTGGTACCAGAAGTTCTTGCTGTCGCGGTAGCCGTAGTCGACCGCGAGCGGCGGGAAATCGCCCGCCTTCACGCCCGCGATGATCGCGTCGCTGTACCGCTTCTTCATCAATATGCGGTCCACGCGCAGAATGAAGTGCGCGCCGTACTGGCTGGTGATGCCGTTGAAATCGTGGTAGGGCGGCTCATAGCCGTGGAGCTGGCCGGGCTGGTCGTTCGCTGCGCCGTCCAGCTCGCGCATCCACGTGCACTCGATCACCTGAATGGCGTCGCTGAGCACCTGCGGCCGCACATCCTGCGGGTTCTCCTCCATGATCTGGCTCTGCTCCAGCCGGAACTTGCAGTTCGGCATCTTATCCTCCGGCTTGTCGCCGGGCCAGGACAGCTTCACCGCTTCCTTGAAGCTCTTGGGCGAGTCGTCGATGAAGTTGATGGCGCACTTGCCGTTGCGGAGGATGTGCTGCGCCGTGTTGGAGGAGTTGCGGCAGCTCAGCAGCATGGCGTAGTATTCCTTGCCCGCCACGTAGTAGGGCTGCACGAGCGAATAGGGTCCGAGCGAGGTGGAGCCGTCCTCCGCCAGCGTGCTCACCACCACGGTGGGCATCGGGAAGTACAGGGAGGTCTGGTAAAAGTTGTCTACAATCCGCAGGTTTTCAAAGCTGCTCATACTGAAAACGCTCCTTCCGTTTTATTGCCTTGTTGTTGTTTCTATGACCGTTGCTGCCGCTCGTTTTCCCCCCGCTGCCGTCTTTGCAGCGG
>JAQXRK010000252.1 GCA_029218485.1 bacterium
ATTGCCCCTTGCTCCGGCCGGGCTATGGTCAACATAGTCCGTTGCCACACAGGACATGACGGCATCGTAGTTCTTGTTTTCATATCCTTCTTTGAAAAAGCGATAGACGATTTCGATGTTTGTCACATCCACAGCCTCCCCCGCATTTCGATAGCTCCCTTTTTCACAAAGAGCATAGCAGCAAAACACGAAAAAGTCCACCGCCCGCACAGGGGAACGCACAAAGAGAAATCGCATGACCTGCCATAGAATATCGGAAGAAGTCGACGGTTATCGATGGGCGTCGATCATCATCGCTGTCCGTCGAGGAATATCTCTTCCTGTCATCGGGTGTCGGCAAAAGTCGGCTGTTATCGCTAAGTGTCGATCATCATCGCTGTCCGTCGAGGAATGACGCTGCCTGTCATCGGGTGCCGATAAAAGCCGGCGGTTATCGCTAAGTGTCGTTCACTGTCGCTGCCTGTCGAGGAATATCGCTACCTGTCATCGGGTGTCGATAAAAGACGGCGGTTATCGATGTGAGTCGATCATCATCGCTACCCATCGAAGGATATCGCTGCCTGTCATCGGATGTCGGCAAATGTCGCTCGATGCCGGAATTCGTCGATTGCTGTCGTGATTGGTTGCAAAATGCCGCCGGCTGTGGGCAGGAGCTGCCCGCCGGTCGCCGCGACCGCCGAGGAGGGCCGGATCGCCGGGAAAAGCGGCCCGGAATCAACGGGCGGCTTTGTTATTCCCCGGCGGCGCCGCGGTGGCTGCGCGTCGTGCCCTCGCAGGCGCCTCGGCGGACCCTGACGAGCATGTCCACGCCGTCCTCATAGTCGGTTTGCAGGATTTCCACCTTCATGCCCACATCGCGCAGCTGCTCCGCGCCGCACTTCACGGAGTTCAGGAACAGCCGGTAGTCCTTGAGCAGGCGCAGCAGCTTCGGCCGGGGCGCGGGCGTGACCTCCTCGATCATGCGCTGGATCAGCCGCTCCGTTTCCTTGACGTTGAGCGATTTCTCCCGGATATCCCCAATGGCCTTGAGCTGCAGCCGCTCATCCCGCAGCAACAGTAGCGCACGCGCATGGCGCTCGGTCAGGCGCGCCTCCACCAGTACCCGGCGCACGGCGGGCGAGAGATGCAGCAGGCGCAGCTTGTTGGCGATGAACGACTGGCTCTTGCCGAGCCTCGTTGCAAGCGCCTCCTGCGTGATGCCGAAGGTGCGCAGCAGCTGCCGGTAGCTCTCCGCCTCCTCGATGAAGTGCAGGTCGCGCCGCTGGAGGTTTTCGATCAGCGCCAGAACGGCGCTCGTCTCCTCGGTGGTGCGCTGCACGATACAGGGCACCTCGGCCATGTTCAGCATGCGGCAGGCGCGCAGCCGCCGCTCGCCCGCTATGAGCTCGTACGCGCCGCCGATGCGGCGGACGATGAGCGGCTGGATCAGCCCGGCCTGCGCGATCGAGGAGGAGAGCTCCCGCAGGCCGTCCTCGTCAAACTGCTTGCGCGGCTGATTGGGGTTGGCAAGGATGCAGTTGACAGGCAGCATCAGCAGTTGGCGGTCCGGCGCCGACGGCTCCCGCCGCGCGGCGTCACTCTCACGATGGAACATGGGCATACTCGCATCCCCCTTTTACAATTTCGGTTTCAGGATATCGGTGTGGTTCTGCGCCGGTATGCCGGTTTCCTGCCCGGTTGACAAACATCGAACCGATCCGGCAAAGGAAGCGAAAATTCCTCATCCGTCCGCAAAATGGACGGTCGTCAACCAGAAATCTCCATGCCCGCCGCGGGACATGAAAGGGAAAAACCTGCACAGACTATGCAAAAACGTGAATCCTTCGGAGGCGGATGATGCGAAAGAAGATAACCATTCTGGCCTGTGTGGCGGGCGCGCTGGCGCTGACCTGGGCGGTCACGGGCCTGTACCGCGTCTGGACGCGGCCCGAAAGCGCCTTTGAAACACCGGCGCCCGTCGCCCGGACGGAGCGGCCGCACACCGACGCGGCATCTGCCGCGCCGAGCCCCACGCTCTCGCCGGAGGAGACGCTGCGCGAGCAGGCCGACCTCTCCTTCATGGACGGGCGGATCAACATCCTGCTGCTCGGCTACGACCAGAGCGCCGAGCGCGACGACCCGAACGACCCGCTCTACCGCAACGAGAGGAACAACTACCGCTCGGATGTGATGATGCTGGCCGCCGTCAACTTCCGCGAGAACACCGTGCACCTCATCTCCATCCCGCGCGACACCTACGCAGCCATCTACAACACGCGCGGCCGTTGGAAGATCAACGCGGCGTTTGCCAAGGGCGGCGCGGCGGAGGGCGAGGGCTTCCTCTACGCGCAGAAAACGGTCGAGATGCTCATGGGCGTGCCGGTCGACTACTACGCGGGCGTGAACATGGAGGGGCTCAAGCGCCTGGTCGACGCGATGGGCGGCGTGGACTACGATGTGGACGTCAGGATCCGGCTGGACGGCCGCACGCTGGAGCCGGGGTTTCAGCACCTTGACGGGCAGCAGGTGCTGGACTATTGCCGCGCGCGCAAGGGCATCAGCACCGATGTGGGCCGCAACGACCGGCAGCAGCGCATGCTGCTCGCCATCTTCGACCAGCTGCGCCGGGAGAAGCGGCTCACGGAGCTGCCCGGGATCTATGCCGCCGTGAAGGACGACATCGCTACCAACCTCTCGCTCTCGCAGATCGCGGCGCTCGCGCTGTTCCTGACCCGGCTCGACCTGACGAGCTTCAAGCGCACGACGCTGGCCGGCGAGTACATCTCCAATGTCTACAACGCTTCCTACTACGTGCTGTACAATAAGAAGCTTGTGCAGCTCGTGCAGGAGGAATTCGGCGTGACCATCACCCGCGATAAAAAATACGACGTGTCGACCGTCAAGCGGGACAAGGCGGCCGCCGAGGCAAAAAAGGCGGCCGAGGAGGCGGACGATCTCGCTTCCATGGCCGTGCTGCCCGCGGGGCTGTACGAGTCGGACACGCACGACCTCGTGGCGGAGGTGCATTTTCGCGCCGAGCGGCTCAGAAGCGTGGCGGAGGCCGGCGGCTCCGCCGACGCGATCCTCGAGGCGCGCCACCGGCTCAATCTGGCCGTAGCGGCGCTCTGCCGGGAGCAGGGATATCCGACGCTGCCGCACGCTTTCCGGATGCTTTCATTGGGGTGACGGGCGCGGGTGCGCTGCAAGCGGTGTTCTCTGCCGGGTTGACGGGCGGAAACTTCCTCCGGATTCCCTTGAAAATGACAATCAACTGATATACTAGTTGCCAACGCTTGACAGCAGCGTCAGAACTTGCTACACTATTACCGGAAACGTTACCGGCAACGTTTCCGAACACTGCGAAAATGAGATTGCTGCCATGGACGCCCGTATGACAATCAAAGAAATTGCCCGCCTCTCCGGCGTTGGTATCAGCACCGTTTCCCGCGTGCTCAACAAGCGGCCCGATGTGAACGAGGAAACGCGCGAGCGCGTGATGGAGGTCATCCGCCGGGAGGGATACGAGCCCAATACGAATGCCAAGCACCTCAAGCAGCTCACGAGCGATTGTGTGGCCGTCATCGTGCGCGGCATGAACAACCTGTTCTTCTCCGGCCTTCTCGAGAAGCTGCAGCCGGGCATCGAGCGCGCCGGATTGCAGTTTTTGCCCTACTATATCGACGAGAGCGACGATGAGGTCCTCGCCGCGCAGCGCGTCTACGCCGAGCGGAAGGTGCGGGGCATCATCTTTTTGGGCGGCTGCCACACGGAGTGCGATGCGCTGCTGCGCGCGCTGCCCGTGCCGTGCGTATTTTCCACCGTCAGCGCCGCCACATGCCAGGCGCAGAACGTGTCCAGCGTCAGCGCGGACGACCGGCAGGGCGCCCGCCGCGCAGTGGATTATCTGTTCGACTGCGGCCACACCGAGATTCTGGTGCTCGGCGGCGAAACGGGCGAGTGGAACATCGCGCGCCTGCGGTATGAGGGCGTGTGCGACAGCTTCCGGGCGCATGGGCGCATGCTCGCGCCGGAGCGGTACCTCGTTTCCTCGTTCTCCTTCAGCGGCGCGTATGAGGCCGTGCGCAGCTACACCGGCACACCGTACACCGCGGTGTTCGCCATGTCCGACACCATGGCCATCGGCGCGGCCCGCGCGCTCGGCGATCTGGGCCTCAGCGTGCCGGAGGACGTTTCGATCATCGGGTACGACGGCATTGAGCTGGCGTCCTACTACGAGCCGGTGCTCGCCACCATGCGGCAGCCGCAGGAGACGCTGGCGGACAAGAGCGTCGAGCTGCTGCTCGAAACCATGGAGCAGCCCGGCAAGCACATCCTGCTCGAGACGGAGCTGATCGAGGGCAATTCGGTCGTGCGCCGGCAGGCATGAGCCGCATGCCGCAAGAGCAACCCCCATTCCGGCGACCTGCGCGGAGAACCGCGCTTCGCATATATTATTGAGGAGGAAAGAAACATGAAGAAAGCATTGGCAATCGTTCTGATGCTCGCCATGGTGTTTTCCATGGTCGGCTGTGCCGGCAACAACGACAAGGGTTCCGTGTACTATCTGAACTTTAAGCCGGAAGCGGACGCTGCGTGGCAGGAGCTGGCCAAGCAGTACACCGAGGAGACCGGCGTTCAGGTCAAGGTTGTGACCGCGGCATCCGGTACGTACAACGAGACGCTGACCGCTGAGATGGACAAGAGCGCCATGCCCACGCTGTTCCAGTGCGGCAACTACGCTGCCCTGAACACCTGGAAGGACTACTGCTACGATCTGTCCAACTCCACGCTGTACAACGAGCTGAGCAACAAGGACTTCACGCTCAAGGGCGAGAACGGCGAAGTGCTGGCCGTCGCGTACTGCCTCGAGTCCTACGGCATCATCACCAACAAGGCGCTGCTCAAGCAGGCCGGCTATGAGGTTTCCGACATCAAGGACTTCGCGTCCCTCAAGGCGGTCGCGGAGGACATCACCGCCCGCAAGGACGAGCTCGGCTTTGCCGCGTTCTCTTCCGCAGGCCTCGACGGTTCTTCCAACTGGCGCTTCAGCGGCCACCTCACCAACATGCCGCTGTACTATGAGTTCCGCGATGACGGCGTTGTCTCCCAGCCCGCGACCGTAACCGGCGCGTACCTCGACAACTACAAGAACATCTGGGATCTCTACATCAACAACAGCACCTGCGAACCCGCTGAACTGACGACCAAGACCGGCGACGAGTCCGAGGCCGAGTTTGGCGAGGGCAAGGCCGTGTTCTTCCAGAACGGTACGTGGGAGTTCGGCAACCTGACCAGCAAGTTCAACATGAACCCCGATGACCTCGTGATGATCCCGATCTACTGCGGCGTGGAAGGCGAGGAGAACTCGGGTCTGTGCACCGGCTCCGAGAACTACTGGGTGATCAACTCCAAGTCCTCCGAGAAGGACATCAAGGCCACGGAAGACTTCCTCGCATGGGTCGTGACCAGCGAGGCGGGCACGAAGATGATGGCCGAACAGTTCGGCGTCTGCCCGTTCAACAAGGCGGTCCCGTCTGAGAACGTGTTCTGCAAGCAGGCGGATGCGTACGTTGCCGAGGGCAAGTACCCGGTAACCTGGGCGTTCACCGAGACGCCGAACGTGGACAACTGGCGCGCGGGCATCGTGGCCGCTCTGACCCAGTACACCGTCGGCGGCGGCAGCTGGGACGATGTGGTCAACGCGTATGTCAACGGCTGGGCCACCGAATACAAGAACCAGTAACGCAAAACTTCGGTTTCCTTCCGTGGGCGGGCGTCACGCCCGCCCACGGCTTATCTCCAAAGGGCTCCCGCCGGTTTGCGGACATCCGTGCCGGATACGCAGGCATGGCGGAGGAGCTTGAGGTCTGTCAGAAGCGGCATGCGCGCCGGTTTTGACGCCCCGTCCTGCAGCGGCCGGCTGCAGGCAAAGCCCCGTCACAGCAGAATCCCGTCAAAGCCACCGCTTTTGACGGCCTGTGGGCGGGCGCGACGCCCGCCCATTCCTGAGCTGAAACGCAGCGGCGCTTCCGCCGAGGAATGGGCGTCCGCCAAACCGTCCGATGTTCTCACCCACCGCGCTGAAAACTCTCCCGTTACATCCATGCCATACAATGAAAAGGAGGCCGCAATGGAACAAAAGACTCCGCAACGCAAGCGGCGCAGCCTCGCCGTCAACGGGAACATGATCAGCGGCACCATCCGCAAATGGTTTCCGCTGTTCCTGCTTCCGACGCTGGCCGCGTTCGCAATCGGTTTTGTCTACCCCTTCTGCAAGGGCGTATACCTCTCGTTCTGCACCTTTACGACCACGAGCAACGCCAAGTGGGACGGCCTTGCCAACTATGTCAAGGCGCTTTCCGACCCGGCGTTCGGCCACTCCTTCTGGTACACGGCGCTGTTTGCGGTCGTGTCGCTCGTGCTGATCAACGTGCTGGCGTTCGCCGTGGCCTACGCGCTCACGCGCGGCATCCGCGGCTCCAACGTGTTCCGCACGGTGTTCTTTATGCCGAACCTGATCGGCGGCATCGTGCTCGGCTACATTTGGTCCACGATCTTTGACGGCATTCTCATCCGCTACGGCACGAGCATCCTGCTCGATACGAGCCTCGGCTTCTGGGGCCTCATCATCCTCATGTGCTGGCAGCAGATCGGCTACATGATGATCATCTATATCGCGGGCTTGCAGAGCGTGCCGGAGGAGCTGCTGGAGGCGGCGCGCATCGACGGCGCGAACGGGTTCCACACGCTGTTCCACGTCACGATCCCCTGCGTGATGCCCTCGATCACGATCTGCACGTTCCTGTCGCTCGTCAACGGCTTCAAGCTGTTCGACCAGAACCTCGCGCTCAACGGCGGCCAGCCGTTCGTGTTCCTGCAGGACGGCGGCGTGATCAAGACGACCGAGATGCTCGCGCTCAATATCTACAATACGTTCTATCTCAACGCCAGTTCCCGCGGCGTCGGCCAGGCGAAGGCCGTGATCTTCTTCCTGCTGGTGGCCGTTATCGGCATCGTCCAGCTCCGCGCAACCCGCAAAAAGGAGGTGCAGCAGTAATGGAAGCAAAAGTGCTCCGAAAGGGAGGCCGGCACACCGGCAAGACCGTGCTGACGATTCTGTTCACGGTGATCTCGCTGTTCTATCTGATGCCGATCGTGATCGTGCTGATCAACTCGTTCAAGGCGAACAGCTTTGTCAACACGCAGACCTTCGCGCTGCCCAATGCGGAGTCGTTCGTCGGCTGGGATAACTACATCAAGGGCTTGACGTTCGGCAACTACCCGTTCCTCAAGTCCGTGTTCTACAGCCTGATCATCACCGTGCTGTCCACGGCGCTGATCCTGCTGTGCACCTCGATGGCGGCGTGGTACATTTCGCGCGTCAACAGCCGGTTCTGCCGGGTCGCCTACCTGCTGTTCGTGTTCTCGATGGTCGTGCCGTTCCAGATGGTCATGTTCACGCTGGCAAAGACGGCCGATACGCTGCACCTGAACACGCCATGGACGATTCCGATCATCTACCTCGGCTTTGGCGCGGGGCTTGCGGTGTTCATGTTCGTGGGCTTTGTCAAGTCGCTGCCGCTGGAGATTGAGGAGGCCGCGGCGATCGACGGCTGCGGGCCGGTGCGCACGTTCTTCCTCGTTGTCGCGCCGATGCTCAAGCCGACGCTGATCTCCGTGGGCGTGCTGGAGACGATGTGGATCTGGAACGACTATCTGCTGCCGTACCTCGTGCTCGACCGCACGTCGTACATGACCATCCCGATTCACATCCAGTACCTGAAGGGCAGCTTCGGTACGGTGGATCTGGGCGCGACGATGGCGCTGATCATGCTGAGCATCGTGCCGATCATCATCTTCTACCTGACGTGCCAGAAGCACATCATCAAGGGCGTGGCCGCCGGCGCCGTCAAGGGCTGAGCGCGCGCACCCCTTCCAACCGAGCTACAGAACAGCCCCGATCCCCACAGGGATCGGGGCTGTTGGTTTGCCGGGGAGAGGAACCCCGGAAACACTCCCCGCTTTTTAACGGAATCCGTCCCTCCTGAACGACGCTCCCCGAGTCGGGGGGACAGCGCAGCCGGGGGCATGGAAAAGCGAACCGGTTTGCCGGTTCGCTTCGTATCTTTTGTATGACAGCCCGGGGATCGTATCCGCTCAGCGGCGGTCGTGGGCGCAAGGGCGCTTCATAGGCAGTGCAGCTGCGGCGGCCGCTAAGCGGCGGTCGTGGGCGCGGGCGCCGCTTCTTCCCCGGCGCGCAGGTGCCGGCGGCGCACCAGCAGCGAAACGGTCAGGTGCGTCAGCGCGGTCAGCCCCCACGATACCGGGTAGGAGAGGTAGATCGTTTCCAGCGTGGGCGACACGCGGAAGATCGTCCAGAGCCACACCATGCGCAGCAGGCAGGAGCCGATGAGCGAGATGGTCGTGGAGGTGATCGGCCTGCCGAGCCCGCGCAGCACGCCCGAGCCGACCTCCATAAAGCCGCAGAGCACCTCCGTGGAGACCAGAATGAAGATGCGCGTTTCCGCCGTGCGTACCGCCAGATCGGAGGAGACATACAGCCCGATGAGCGGCATGCGGAACACCACCATGAGGGCGGAGGAGACCAGCGCGGTCATGGCGGTGACCAGATAGCAGTTGGCCATCACGCGGCCCATGCGCCGGAACTTGCCGGCGCCGAAGTGCTGGCTCGTAAACGTGACCGAGGCCTGCGACACGGAGGCCGCCGCGACATACGCGAGGCTCTCGAGGTTGGCCGCGGCCGCGTTGCCGTCGATGATATCCGACCCGCCGGGGCACACGGCGTTGTTGATGCCGATGACCGAGGACTGGATGAGCATGTTGGAAAAGGAGAACAGCGCCCCCTGAATCCCCGCCGGCAGGCCGTCGCGGATGATCTCAAACATGGCGCGGCGGTCGATGCGCAGCTTCCTGAACGACAGGCGGCACCAGCCCTCGTCGTTGCGCAGCCGGATGCCGAGCAGCGCCATGGAGGCCGCGTTCGAGATGGCGGTCGCGAGCGCCACGCCGTCCACCGACATGCGAAGCACCAGCACGAAGAACAGGTTGAGCAGCACGTTGATCACGCCCGTCGACGCAAGGATATACAGCGAGGTGCGCGTGTCGCCCTTGGCGCGCAGGATGGCGATCTCAAAGTTCGTCAGCGCGAGAAACGGCGCGCCCGCGAAATAGATGTTGGTGTACAGCGTCGCCAGATCGAGGATATGCCCCTCCGCGCCCATGGAGGCGAGGATCGGGCGGCAGATCACAAGCCCGAGCGCGGCACAGACCGACCCGGAGATCAGCCCGATCAGCAGCGAGGTGTGCACGGAGCGCTCCGTGGCCTGCCGGTCGCCCCTGCCGATGTTGCGGGCAACGACCACGCTCGTGCCGATGGCAAAGCCGGCGAACACGTTCAGGATCAGATTGATCAGCGCGCCGGTGGTGCCGATGGCGCCGATCGCGCCCTCCACGTCCGACATGCCGACGATGATCATGTCCGCCGCGGAGTAGCACATCTGCAGCAGGTTCGTCAGCATCAGCGGCAGAACGAACGCAAAGATCTTGCTCAGAATGGGTCCTTCCAGCATGTTGATCTCTCTGCTGCTTTTCAACCGAATCGGCCGCATGATGCCATCTCTCCTTATCCTTGATTCCCGCGATCGCGGCAGAAAGCCGGCGCTCCGGGTGGTGGTTTTGTCCGTCCGCCGCGCAGCACCGGCGCATGCGCCGCCGCGACGCCCGTTCGGGACGAATGCTCATTCTATACGCTCCGTCCGGGAATGTCAACCGGTTTTCCGAAAGTTCACGTTTGCCGCCGCCCTTTGCGGGCTGCGACCCGGCTGAGCGGGTATGGCACGCGGCGGTCGGGCTGAAAAGCGGAGCGCCGTGCCAAACCATTGGATCGCGCGGGGGACGCCATGCACGGAGCAACACCCCAGGCGTTCGACATTGGCCGCACGTTTGGCTGCGCGCGGGGGACACGCCATGCGCGGAGCAACACGGCCGCGGGCGGCGCATTACGCAGCGTGGGTCGCGCAGCGACACGCCATGCGCGGAGCGACACGACCGTGGGCGGCGCATTGCGAACCGTGGGCTGCGCGCGGATTCGGCGCGGTTGACGAACGGCGGCCGGGTTCGCTATAATCTATTCCATCGATTCATCAACTGCAATCAGGAGGAACAGCATGTATACGGTGATTCATACGGAGCGCGCGCCCAAGGCAATCGGCCCCTACTCGCAGGCAATCGCGGCGAACGGTTTTGTGTTCGCGTCCGGCCAGATTCCCGTCGACCCGGCGACCGGCGAGATCGCCGGCGATACCATTGAGGCTCAGACGGAGCAGGTGCTCCGGAACCTCGAGGCCGTGCTCGAGGCGGCCAACGCCACGATGGACAGCATTGTGAAGACGACGTGCTTCCTGTCCGACATGGCGAACTTTGCCGCGTTCAACGAGGTGTACGCCAGACACATCCGCAACAATCCGGCGCGCGCCTGCGTGGCGGTCAGGACGCTGCCGAAGAACGTTCTCGTGGAGGTGGAGGCCATCGCCGTCACAGAATAGCGCATGGCCGGAACGCTGTGTTTTGTAAGGATCGGGGGACGCCGCTGCGCGTCCCCCGCGTTTTTTGCTGCGATCACCCGGCCGCGCGCGCGGGTGCAGGGGCGGACGCCCCGCGCCCAATCGCGCCATGCGCGTGGTGCGCCG
>JAQXRK010000253.1 GCA_029218485.1 bacterium
TCTCCATGTCCGGCGGGAGCGGGGCGGTGAGCAGCAGCCGCTTTCCGGTGAGCGGATGCGTCAGGGAGAGCTGGTAGGAGTGCAGCGCAGGCCGGGCGATGCGGTCGGGCTCCTCCGAGCCGTACAGCCAGTCGCCGACGAGCGGATGGCCGATGGCCGCAAGGTGCACGCGGAGCTGGTGGGTGCGGCCGGTGTACGGCACAAGCCTGAGCAGCGAGACGGCGCCGCAGCGCGCCAGCGTCTCATATCCGGTTTTGGATGGCGCGCCGCCGGGCGTGACCGCGCGTTGGTAGCGCGATCCCTCCGCAAAGCCGATGGGCAGCTCGATCGTGCCGCTTTCGGGCGAAGGCGCGCCCACGCAGATCCCGCGGTATTCCCTGAAGAACGCATCGGTATGGAGCAGCCGGCGCAGCGCCTCATGCATATACCCGTTTTTGGCAACGGTCATGAGCCCGGTCGTGCCGCGGTCAAGGCGGCTGACCGGGTGTGCAATTTCTCCGGGGCGGAGGTAGGCGGCGAGCGCATTTTCCAGCGTGATCTCCTCCGGGTCGCGGGCCGGATGGACGGCGATCCCGGCGGGCTTGTCGATTACGAGCAGGTCCTCGTCCTCATAGACGATGGAGAGCGGCATGGCCATGGGGCGAACGCCCGTTTCGCCCGCATCCCCGATCTCGGCGGTGAGCACATCGCCCGCCTGAACGCGCGCCGTTGTGAACGCGCGGACGCCATTGAGCAGGATGCCGGTCTCCCGCAGCTTGAGACGCCGGATCAACGAATTGGACAGACAAAGCCTGTCGGCCAAAAGGCGCTGAACCGTCTGGCCGGACAGGCTTTCATCGATTTTGAGCGTCAGCGTGCGCACGCGCGTCGGTTACACGACCGGCTTCGTGCCGGGGGCGACGGGCAGCGCCTCCTCTTCGAGCGCTGCGCATACGAGGCGCACCGCGTTCTCCGCGTCGGACAGAGCGATGGTCTCGACCGGTGTGTGGATGTAGCGCGTCGGGATGGAGATGCAGCCCGCAAGCACGCCGTCGCGCACCCGCTGGATGGCGCCGGTATCCGTGCCGCCCGCGCGCAGCACCTCATGCTGATAGGCGATGTGATGCTTTTCGGCCACGTCGGTGAGGAAACGGCGCACGGCGGCCGGCACGATCACGGAGCTGTCCATCGCCTTGATGGCCGCGCCCTTGCCGAGCATCATGTTGAGTTTGCCGCACTCGGGCGTGTCGCCGGTCAGCGTGGTGTCGAGGTTGATGTTGAGATCCGGCTCGATCGCATAGGCCGCGGGAGCGGCGCCGCGAAGGCCGACCTCCTCCTGCACGGTGAACACGGCGTAGACCTCGTGATCTGTCTGCATGCGGCGCAACACCTCGAGCAGCACCGCGCACGCGATGCGGTTGTCCATTGCCGCGCAGGCCACCCGGTCGCCCATATCGATAAAGTCGCCGGCAAACACGCACATATCGCCAACGTTCACGTGCGCCTCGGCGCTCTCCCGGTCGCTCGCGCCGATATCCACAAACAGCTCGGGCATGGCCGCGGTTGCGGCGGTCTTGGACTTCGTTTCCCAGCCGGTGACGCCGCGCACGCCGTTTGCGAAGACGACCTGCCGCGCAGCGGCGATGGCGGGCGAGACGCCGCCGACCGGCGCGATGCGCAAAAAGCCGTTTTCATCGATATCCACGACCACCAGACCGATTTGGTCCATGTGCGCCGAGAGCATCACGCGCTTGCCGCTCTTGCCGGCCCGGTGTACGATCAGGTTGCCGAGCGCGTCGCGGCGGATGTCGTCGGCATAGGGCGCAGCATAGCGTTCGATGCAGGCGGCTATCGCGTCCTCACGGCCGGACGGGCCATAGGTGAGAAGAAGATCCTGAAGCATTTGTTTGAACATATTAAAGCACCTCGTCAAATAGTCTTTCGTTCAGGAAGGTGTGCGCCAGCGCATGGGCCGCCTCGATGTCCGAGATCGCGGCAACGCTGACGGGCGAGTGGATGTAGCGGCAGGGCACGGAGATGCCTCCGCAGACCACGCCGGAGAGGGATTTGTGGATGACGCCCGCGTCCGTGCCTCCGGCGGTACCCTTGCGCATTTGCCACGGAATGCCGTTGCGCCTGGCCGTCTCCCTGAGGAGCGTCATCATGCGCTCCGGCACGATGGTGCGCCCGTCGGCAAAGGTGATGGCCGCGCCGGCGCCAACGGTCGTGACCGAGCGATGGGATGGTGTTTCGGCAACATCGTTTGCGGTCGTGCCCTCGAGGATCAGCGCAATGTCCGGTTTGACGCGATTGGCCGTTACGGCCGCGCCGCGAAGACCCAGCTCCTCCTGTACGGTGAACACCGCCCAGAGGTCGCAGTCATAGCCGTGTGTGAACAGCTCGGTCACGATCGCGCAGCCCACGCGGTCATCGAGCGCCTTTCCCTTGACGAGCCCGTCGCCAAACGTCGAGAAGGCCGTCGTAAAGCTGATATAATCGCCCTTCGACACGAGCTTTTCCGCATCGGAGCGATCCTTTGCGCCGATATCGACATAGAGGTCCGTGTGCTTGAGCGCGCGCTTGCGCTCCTCCGGGCTCTGCAGATGGATGGCCTTTGCGCCAATCACGCCCGGGATGTCGTTCGGACCGACCGAGACCCGCTTGCTGACCACCACGCGCGGGTCGATGCCACCCGCGTCATAGAGCAGCGTTCCCGCATCGGTGATGCCGCGCACGATCATGCCGACCTCGTCCATATGCGCGGCAAGCATGACCCGGGGGCCGCTGCCGCGCTTGTGTGCGTACAGGTTGCCGACCGGGTCGACGAACACCTCGTCGGCATACGGCTCGACCTGCCTGCGCAGATAGGCGCGTACGCGGGTTTCGTTGCCGCTCACGCCGTAGAGCTCGCTCAGTGTTTTCAGTCGTTCCAGCATAGCGCATCCTCCCATCCGTCACCGATTGCGGCAAAGCACTCCGTCAGGATTTTGGCACAGTTGTGCAGCGTTTCCAGACTGCCGACCTCCACGCTCGTGTGCATATACTTGAGCGGCAGCTCGAGCAGGCCGGTCGGCACGCCGTTCTGCTGCAGCTGCAGCGCGCGTGCATCCGTGCCGGTACCGCCGAGCACAACGGTCGGCTCGAACGGAATGTTGCAGCGCTTGGCCGCGTCGGAGAGCATTTGAAATACACCGGGGTGGATGTTGCCGCCGCGCGTCATGCAGACCTTGTCGATCGGCGTGGTGCGGTAGGTGGGCGCATCCGGCGTGGGCGCATGGCTCACGTCCATCGCAATGGCGATATCCGGGTTGACATGGTAGCCGGCTGCGGCCGCGCCATAGCAGCCGACCTCCTCCTGTACGGTTGCGCAGAACACGACGGTGCAGTGAAGGCGGCGGCTCTGCAGCATCTCCATCGCGTCGCACATGCAGCTCACCAGCGCGCGGTCGTCCATCGTTTTGGATGCGACCAGCTCGTTTTGCAGCTTCAGCGGCTTGAGCGGCGCAAAGGTGATGGTATCGCCGACGCTTACGAGCTCCCTGACCCGCTCAGCCGGATAGCCGGTATCGCAGGTGAGCTCTTCGAGTTGGTAGGCGGCGTCCCGGTCCGTGCCGAGCAGATGCGGCGGTACCGCGCCGATCACGCCGGGAAGATCCGTTTTTCCGTGCACAACGACCTCGGAGCCGGGGAGCACGCGCGGGTCGATGCCTCCGACGCGCGCCATGCGCAGCATGCCGTTATCCTCGATGCTGGCGACCATCATGCCGATTTCATCCATATGCGCGCAAACGAGTACGACGGGCCTGCCGCTGCCGACGCGCGCGTAGACATTGCCGAGCGGATCCCGCCAAACGTCTTCCGTGTATTGCCGGAACAGCCCTTCTGCGACAGCCGCCGCACCGCCTTCGTTGCCGGAGGTTCCGGCAGCAGAGGTCAGCGCTGAGAGCGTTTCCATATAGTCCATCTGGAATGAAAGCCTCCTTGTTGAATTATTGTCTTCGACATTGTATCATAGAAGATGTCTTTATGCTACAGCAGCGGACACTTTTCTCGTATGGAGGTATGGCCGGAATGCGCGTGTATTTTGCCAGACATGGCGAAACGGATTGGAATGCCCTCAAGCATATTCAGGGGAGCCGGGATATTCCGCTCAATGCGACCGGCCGCGCGCAGGCGCAGCTGCTTGCCGACCGGCTTGCCGCACAGGACGCCCGCATCGCGCGGGTCTATACCAGCCCGCTCTGCCGCGCGGTGGAAACGGCTGAGACGGTTGCCGCCCGGTTCGGATGCGGCTGCGAGGTCCTGCCCGGACTGGCGGAGATCGATTTTGGCGACTGGGAGGGCATGTCGTGGAGCGAGGTGCGGGAGAGCGACCCGGCGGCCTTTAAGCATTTTCAGGAAAACCGGAGGACGCAGCGGCCGCCGCACGGCGAGTCCTGCCAGGATGCGCTCGACCGGCTGCTGCCGGATGTCGGGCGTGTGCTCCGCTTGGCAGACCCGCAAGGCGGAGAAATCCTGTTTTTAACGCACAGCGCGGTGCTCAAAGCGTTTCTCTGCCGCCTCAACGGCACGCCGTTTTCCTCGATATCCGACGCCTATACCCTTGGCAACGCAGAGTTTTTGACGTTCTCGGCAGAAGAAATTCTGCAAAAGGTTTGAAACCTTTTCAAATGGTACATGGTTTATTGGTAGGACTGTATTGAAAGTCGATTGCAAACGAATTGGAGGTTGATACTGTATGAAAAAGATCATGATATTGGTTTTGTCCGCCGTGCTGCTGCTGAGCATGACCGCCTGCGCCTGCACGGGCGATCAGGCTGCATCGGGCAGCACCCCGGTCCCGAGCCCGACCGAAGCACCGGACCCGATCAACACCGCCGCCCTTGCGGACATCATGACGGCGATCCTGAAGGATGCGCCGATTGAGATGGTCACCGGCGAGAGCGCGATTGAGGAGGAGCGGTTCTCCTGGGTTTTCGGCATTGAGCCGATCGAGGGCGCCGAGGGCTATTCTTCCGAGGCGATGATCAGCTCGATTGCGCATTCCATCGCTCTGCTGCGCGTGCCCGAGGGAACGGATGCCGCGGAGGTGGCGAAGCAGATCGAGGAAAAGGCGGACCCGCGCAAGTGGATTTGCGTGGAAGCGGAGAAGACGATCGTCCGGCAGCGCGGCAATGTTGTGCTGCTCGTGATGTCGAAGGCCGACATTGCGGACGCCGTTGCGGACGCCTTTGACAGCTATCGATAACGCGGATGGACCGGCCCGGGCGGCACGGCGGCAGAACACGGGAGAACGCGAGGGGAGCGGTACCGCTTCCCCCGCTGAAAGGATGAACGTTTATGTTGTTTTCAAGCATCAGCTTCCTGTATGTGTTTTTGCCGGCCGTGCTGCTCGTCTATGCGCTCGCACCAAGGCGCTTCAAAAACCTTGTCCTTCTGCTGTTCAGTCTGGTGTTCTATGCCGT
>JAQXRK010000254.1 GCA_029218485.1 bacterium
GAAAGGATGAACGTTTATGTTGTTTTCAAGCATCAGCTTCCTGTATGTGTTTTTGCCGGCCGTGCTGCTCGTCTATGCGCTCGCACCAAGGCGCTTCAAAAACCTTGTCCTTCTGCTGTTCAGTCTGGTGTTCTATGCCGTTGGCGAGCCGGTCTACGTAACGCTGCTCCTCGTTTCCGCCGGCATGGACTATGTGCATGCCCGGCTGGTGGAGCGGTATCGCGGCACGCCGCGCGCAAGGATCGCGCTGTACTCCTCGATCGTTTTGAACCTGGCGATTCTGGGCTTTTTCAAGTATGCAGACTTTCTGATCGGCGCGGTAAACGGGCTGCTCGGTACAAGCATCCCGCTGCTGCATCTTCCGCTGCCGATCGGCGTCAGCTTTTTTACGTTCCAGACCATGAGCTACGTGATCGATGTGTTCCGCGGCGAGGTACCGGCGGAAAAGAACCTCCTGACGATGAGCACCTATGTCTGCCTGTTCCCGCAGCTGGTCGCAGGCCCGATCGTGCGCTATCAGACGATCGCGGAGGAACTGCACCACAGGACGCACGGCTGGACAAGCCTGTCGGAGGGCATTTCACGGTTCATCATCGGCCTTTCCAAAAAGGTGCTGCTTGCAAACCTGCTCGGCGAGGTGTGCGCGGCCTATCGCGCTTCCACAGCGCCGTCGGTGCTGTATGCGTGGCTGTACGCCGTTGCCTTTATGCTGCAAATCTATTTCGATTTTTCCGGCTACAGCGACATGGCCATCGGCCTTGGCCGCATGTTTGGCTTTCATTTCCCGGAAAATTTCAACTATCCGTACATTGCCCGCACGATCACCGAGTTTTGGCGGCGCTGGCATATCACACTGTCCTCCTGGTTCCGCGACTATGTGTATATCCCGCTGGGCGGGAACCGCGTTTCGCGCTGGAAGTGGGTGCGCAATCTCCTCGTCGTCTGGATGCTCACCGGCCTTTGGCACGGCGCGGCGTGGAATTTTCTGCTCTGGGGTGCGTTCTTCGGCGTGCTGCTGCTGATCGAGAAGCTGCTGCTCGGGAAGAGGGCGGAGCGGATGCCGGCCGCGATCGGGCATGTCTATGTGCTGCTGCTCGTGCTCATCAGTTTTGTGATTTTCAATGCGGATGGACTTGGCGGGGCAGCTGCCGATCTCAAGGCGCTCTTTGGCGGCACCGGTCTGCCGCTCGTCACACAGGAAACGCTGTATGAGATCCGCAGCCGCGCGGTGCTGCTGGTGATGGCGGCGGTCGGCGCAACGCCGCTGCCCAAGCGCATTGCGGCTTGCCTGAGCAGCCGGTTCGGCCGCGTGCGCTGCGTTGCGGAGCCGCTCTGCCTGTTGCTGCTGCTGTTGCTGGCGACGGCGTATCTCGTGGACGGCTCGTTCAACCCGTTTCTGTATTTTCGGTTCTAAGGGGGTGCGGACATGGAAAAGTTTCGGGAGAGATTCCTCGCGGTCGGTTTTCTGACCATCCTGTTCGGCCTGCTGTTGCTGCACTGGCTGCTGCCGGACGCTTCGGTCTCCTATGCCGAGCGGCGCAAGCTGGCGGCACCGCCGGAGGTTTCGGCTGAAAGCCTGCTGAGCGGCAAGTATTTTTCCGAGGCGGAGACCTATCTGCTCGATCATTTTCCGTTCCGGGAGCAGTTCCGCACCGGAAAGGCGGTCTATACGTTCTATGGCCTGCAAGCGCTCGATAACAATGGCGTCTATCTGCATGACGGCGGCGTCTATCAGCTCGAATATCCGCTGAAGGAGGATCAGGTCCGTTACGCCGCAAACCTGATGGAAACGCTCTGCCGGACAAAGCTGACGGAGAACAACCGCGCGTTCTACGCGGTGATTCCCGATAAAAACTGGTTTGTCGCCGCGGAGAACGGCTATCCTTCGCTCGATTATGCGCGCCTGTTCTCCCTGATGCGGGAGACGCTCACCACGCCGCAGGAGATCGATCTGACCGGCGTTTTGGGGGTGGACGATTATTACAGAACCGACCCGCACTGGCGGCAGGAGCGGCTCATGCCGGTGGCGCAGCGGCTTTCGGAAGCGCTCGGCGCTGCGATCGACCCGCCGGAAGCCTACTGGCCGGTCACGTTCGGCGCGTTTCGCGGGGCCTATTATGGCCGTTCGGCCTTGCCGGTGCAGCCGGATACGCTGCAATACCTCCTGAGCGACACGCTCAGGGACTGCACCGTCACGTCAATCGAGCAGGACGGCGTGATGGCGGTCTATACGCCCGAAGCGTACGATGGCATGGACGCTTACGATGTTTTTCTTTCCGGCGCAGCGGCGCTGCTCACAATCGAAAACCCGCAT
>JAQXRK010000255.1 GCA_029218485.1 bacterium
CAAAGCGGCCGCTCGTCGGAACGGGCGGGAACTCCGCCTTGCTCCAGCGCGCATAAAACGCGCGCTCCTCCTCTGCCGCTCTGCGGCAAAGCGCCGCATACGCATCGCCCGTGAGCCGTTCGGCGTCCCGTATCCAGCCGCTCTCCAGCGCATCCCGCTCCCGCACATAGTCGGCCGGGATGGCCCTGCCGATGCAGCCGCGCAAAAACCGCTCCCTCGCATACCAGTATCCGGCGCCCGCAGGATCCTCCGGGGCGAACACCGGCTCCTGTAGCCGGTCTGGCACAACCGGCTTGAACAGCGAAAGGCACGGTGCCGAGCTGCCCGTGGCGTACACGCGCACCCGGTCGCCAATCACCGCCACCAGCGACGCTGTCGTCTGATCCCCGACGAGACCGCCCGCGTGCATGCAGGGGCTCTGCACACTGCCCGCCGCAAACGGATGCCTGACGGACGGCGCATGCTGTCTGAGCGCGCGGATGCAGTCGCGCTCGTCGGCAGCGCGCTCCAGCGCGGATGTGTTCAGCGCTTTGCGTCTGCCCGAGCCGGAAAACAGCGTATATATGGGATCGGCGAACCGCGCCGTGAAGTCGCAGGCCTTGCCGTCGCTGTACTGGCTGCCATCCCTGCGGATGGACAACCGGTTGGAAATCGCCGCGCGCGCGGACTTGCGGTATGTCCAGTGCCGCCCCGCCGTCTCAAGGACGTACAGCTCGTTTCTGTCCATGACCAGAAAGCTGTTGTCGTAATAGAACGCATGGTCGTAGCCGCAGTTGCCGCCCTGCCCGTACCGCGCCAGCAGTTCCAGCAGCACTTCCAGCGCGGCGCGCGCGGTTTCGCCGCGCTCGAGCGCCAGCCGCAGCATGTCCATGCCAGTCAGCCCCTCCTTTTGATAAGGGCCGCGCGTCCATACCGCTTCGTTGCCGATGCAAACGCCGCAGTCGTTCACGCCCATCTCACCGCCCCACAGCCATGTGGGCTTCGAGAGCAGCAGGCCATGCGTCTCCCGCACCTGCTCCACCGGCACATAGGTTGTCTGCACCGTCGCCTCGCGATGAACGGCCGGCTCGAAATACCGCAGCACCTGCGGTTCATTGGCGCTTCTGTCGCTATTCTTCGCAAAAAACGCCGTTCCGTCTGCATAGAATCCAATCGTATCACACATACAGCCAACCTCCCTCATGCTTGGTTTTCAGTGACCGCGGCAATCCGCGGGTGCCCGCCTGCTTCAACGCAAAAGCCGTGCCGGAATGCCGAAATCGTCCGCCGTTCGTTTTCCGGCAGAGCGCAGGGATCAACAGTTTTTCTCCGTGAAAGCCGGCGCTTGGAAATGCCGGCGGGCGATGGTTTCTTCCCTTTCGATGACCTGTGCATTCATTATAGCACTTCCAAAACCGGCTTCCAATACAAACGTGCTGTTTCCGTGCCGCTTGCCCGTCCGCGTGCCGGGTGGCGCCTTGTCATTGACGGGTACAGGCGGTTTTGCTATAATCATGGACAAGGCGTATCGACGTTTGTCGACCCAGCGCCTGTCGTTCTCCTGCGCCCCGGTTGTGCGGCAGCCATTGCCGTTTTTTACAGCATAGCCGGCACGGCCGCCGGTGTTGATCTCGTATCTATCCGATTGGAAAGCGATATTTTTCCGTTCATCAGCGGAAACGGGTTCTTTGTTTTTGATGCGTGCAATGCGTTGGCCACGCCGGCCGATCCGGCTGCGGAATCCGAATGGGAGTCATATGAAATTCATTGAAAAAACTGGCATACGTTTTCATCGTCACATGGCGCTCTTACTTTCACTGGCCGTGTTGCTTGTGCTGCTCCTGATCGGCGGCATATTTTCCGCACGGCAAAAGTCCAGCCACGTCAGCGAATCCTCCTTTCCCGTGCGCATCAATGAGATCATGGCCTCAAACGTTCGGTATGGCAATGCCGACGGCGTTTTCTGCGATTGGGTAGAGCTGTACAACAGCTCCCCAAACGATATCGACATCGGCAACTATAAGCTCACAGACAAATCGAATGAAGCGCGCTATTCCATTCCTTCCGGAACCATCCTGCCGGCCGGCTCGTACTATCTTGTGTATTGCCTGCCGGATGCACAGGATCCCGCCTATGCAGATTTCGGCATCTCCTCCAAAGGACACGAAACGATCATTCTTATGAACCGCCGCAACGCGCTGGTCGATCTTGTGGACACCGTTGCGCTGCGGGAGAACCAAGCCATGGCCCGGAACGCGGACGGTGACTGGACGGTACTCGATTACGCTACACCCGGCTTTGAAAACAGCGAGGCAGGCTATCTCGCATACGCCGCAACGCGCATGGATACCGGCGGCGGTGCGATCATCAGCGAGGTCGTTTCCGGCAACTCCTTCTATTACAACGCCGACGGCGTGGCCTGCGATTATGTGGAAATCCAGAATACAACCGACGAGGCGCTCCGTCTTGCCGGGTATATGCTCACCGACAACACGCAGGATATCCGCTATGTTTTCGACGCGGATGCCGTGATCCCGGCGGGCGGCTATCTGACGGTATGGTGCACGCGCACGCCATCGCAGCGCGTGGGCACGGAGCGATACGCGGATTTCTCCATCTCCAGAGGCGGCGGCGAAGAGATCCTGCTCCTGAATCCCGATATGCAGACGGTTGATCGGTTTCTGACCATCGCGGTAAGTAAAAACGCCGCGCTGATCCGCAGCGATGACGGCGCAATCGTATCATGCGCCTATGCAACGCCGGGGTACGCCAATACACCGCAGGGCTATGCGGACTATCTCAGCGCGCGGTTCGCCGGAAAGGGTTCGCTGTATATCAGTGAAATCGCAACGCAGAACACCGGCTATCCGGATGCGGCAGGCCACCTGTACGACTGGATTGAGCTGCACAACGAGGATCGCCAGTCGGTCGATCTGTCGGGGTACGGCCTGTCCGACAGCCCGGGGAGCGTGCGATACACCATTCCGGCGGGCACGATACTGGAGCCGGACGGTTATTATGTGGTGTATTGCAGCGCCGAAGCGGACACAGCGAATACAATTGCACCGTTCGGCCTCTCCGCGGATGGCGGGGAAACGATCGTTTTAACAGACCCCTCCGGCGTCTGTGTGGATGCGGTGTCTACGATCGCAATTCCTGCAAATCAGTCGATGGTGCGGCAGGCCGATGGAACACTGCAGCCGAACGCTCTTGCGACGCCGGGCTATGCCAACACCGCGGATGGGCGCGCCGCTTACCAGAACAAGATCTCCGCGGAGCCGGAAATGCTTCGCATCTCCGAGTGGATGAGCAGCAACGGCGCAACCATAGCGGATGGGCGCGGCCAGTTTTCGGACTGGATCGAACTGGTCAATACGGGCGATACGCCCATCGATCTGAATCGCTTCTATCTCACGGACGACCCAGACGACCGCTTTCAGTTCCGCCTGCCGGAACGCACGCTTGCGCCGGGGGACTATGTGATCGTATTCTGCTCCGGCATGGAGATGGCGGCCGGCGAAGAAATCCACGCGCCGTTCCGTCTTTCCGCCGCGGGGGAAACCATCGGCCTCTACTCCGCGCACGGCACGCTGTTGCAAAGCGTCACCGGCACGGCGCAGGGGCAGGATCGTTCGTTCGCGGTCGAAAGCGACGGCACTTTCCGTGTCACCGCATACCCGACGCCCGGATACCCGAACACGGCGGACGGCTATGCGCAGTATATGGCGAGCCGTCCCGCGCCCGCTTCCCTGATGATCAGCGAGGCGGTGCCGAGCAACCGCACCTATCTGCGCCAGCGGGGCGGCGTGTATTACGATTGGGTCGAGCTGACGAATGGCTCCGGTCAGGCGCTGGATATCGGCGGCTACCGGCTCACGACGGATTCCAACGATGCAAACGGCTGTGTGCTGCCAGATGTGACTCTTGCGCCGGGCGAGACATTTCTGGTGCTGTGTTCCGGGGATGCAAGCCTGCCGGCATCGACTGACAATACTTGCCACGCCGGGCTGTCGCTCAACGCCGTGGAGGATCGCCTGTTCCTGTACGATCCCAACGGCGGGCTGCTGGACTATGTACGGCTTTACGATGTGCCGCCCGATGGCAGCATGGGCCGGCTGCCGGATCGCAGCGGCTTCTATCTGATGGCCAAGCCGTCTCCCGGAGCCAAAAATACCGCCGGAACCGCCCTGCGAGTGCCCTCCGCCAAGCCAACTTCCGACACGGCGGACGGCGTCTATCAGGACGTTGACTACGTGGATGTATCCCTCTCGGCCGCGGGAGATATCTATTACACGCTCGACGGCAGCCTGCCGACCACAGCGTCCGCCCGCTACACAGGGCCGATCCGCGTCACAGAAACGCAGGTCATCCGCGCGATCAGCTGTGAGACGGACAAATCGCCCAGCGACGCGCTCACGCTCTCCTATATACTCAATGAGGGGCATACGCTGCCGGTGGTCAGTCTGGTTGCCGATCCCTACGATCTGTTTGACAGCGCGACCGGCATCTACAGCAACCCGCAGGAGGACTGGGAACGCCCGGCGAGCGTTTCTTTTTTTGATGGAGAGGATGGATTTCACATCGACTGCGGCGTGCGCATCTCCGGCCAGACATCGCGAGGGCGCGAGCACAAATCCTTCAAGCTGTTGTTCGAGCCGAAATACGGCGGCAAGCTCGAATATGAGCTCTACGATTCCTATCCGGTCAACACGTTCTCGTCGCTGCTGCTGCGCGCCGGGCTGGACGCAAAGTATGCCATTATCCGCGAGCCCTTTTTTACGCAGCTCGCATTGCCGTACAAGGAGAACACCCTCGTTCAGAACAGCCGCATGGCGGTCGTCTATCTCAACGGGGAATACTACGGCATCTATATTATTATGGAAGCCTATTCCGAAGATTTTTATGCCGACTATTTCGATGTGAGTCCGGACAGCGTGACCATCATCAAGGGCCATCTCTATGACAAAACTCTGGAGATCTATCAATTGCTGCAATTCGCCTCTGAAAACGACATGGCGTTGGAATCGAACTACCGCTATCTGGAGGAGCGGGTCGATTTTGACAGTCTGATCGACTGGGCCATCTTTCAGGCCTATGTGCACAATGCCGATCTCTCCGGCAATGTGCGCTACATCAAGTGCAGCGAAAGGGAGAATAAGTGGCAGTTTGCGCTGTACGATGTCGAGTGCGGTATGGCGTTCAGCATGAGTCGAAACCATGCCTCGTTCGACTATGTATACAGCAACGGCCAGACCAGTATGATCTTTGTGCCGCTGCTCAAAAACGCTTCCTTTCGGGACCGGTTTTTACAACGGCTGGCCTATCACTGCCGCGTGACGTTCCAGCGTGAAAATGTACTGCGCGTTTTTGAACCGCTGGTTGAAGCCGTTGAGGGCGAGGTTCCCCGCAATACGGCGCGATGGGATTATGAGCCGAACTCATTTCGGCTCAACATCCAGCGCATCCGCACCAGAATTGTCGACTATGACCGGCCGATGGAGCTGATTCGCGATATCTCCCATCGTCTGTCGCTGACGGAGGCGGAACAGAACCGCTACTTCGGAGATTTGCTGCATGAATGAACGAGGGTTTCGTTACGAACAAAAATATCTGATCAGCCTGCAAACCGCGATCCTGCTGCAATCCAGACTCGCAGCCATCATGGATGTCGATCCGCACGCGGCCGGTGGAAGATATCATATCCGGAGTCTTTACTTTGACGATGCCGACCATACGGCCTTCTTCAGCAAGCTGAACGGTATGGATGAGCGCAGCAAGTTCCGCATTCGCCATTATGACTTCTGCGATGGGTTTGTCTCGCTTGAAAAGAAGGAAAAGATCGGCTGCCTGACCCGAAAGACGGCTGTCCGGCTGGACGGGCTTCTGGCGCGGCAGCTTGCCTCGGGCGAGGTTGAACCCGAAGGCCGCAATTCAGCCCCGCTGCTGAACGAGTTTTTCATGCTCCGCTCGATGGCGCTGCTCCGGCCGGCCGTATATGTGGATTACGACCGGTTCCCGTTTGTATGTGCCGAAAGCCATACTCGCATCACCATCGACGCCAACGTTGCCGCCGGCTTCACCACCATGGAGCTGTTCGACCGTGAGCGGCTCACGGTGCCCGTACTGCCGGAAGAAACCGCGATCCTGGAGATCAAGTTCGATGATCATCTTCCGGCGCATCTTGTTTGGCTCATGGAGGATATCCCGATGCAGGTACAGGCCGTCTCAAAATACTGTCTGTGTCGGGACGCAATATAGAACAGATGAAATCACCATATGGAGGATTAGGATGCGTTACAATCTCGGGGATACTCTTTCGGACCTGCTGTTTCAGGAGTTCAGCTCCATTTCGATCGGTCAGCTGCTGTTAGCGTTGGGGATCGCTTTCGTTCTGAGCCTGTATATCGTGCTGATCTATCGGCTCGTGTACACGGGCGTACTGTTCTCCAAAAGATTTGCGCTCAGCCTTGTATTGCTCGGCATGATCACCTGCGTCGTCGTTCTGACCATATCGACCAACGTGGTTTTGTCGCTCGGCATGGTCGGCGCGCTGTCCATCGTGCGCTTCCGAACCGCCGTGAAAGATGTTATGGATACGGTGTTCATGTTCTGGGCCATCGTGGTCGGCATCATGACCGGCGCCGGGTTTGCGCTGATCTCCGGCATTGCCACGCTGGTCATCGGCGTTCTGCTGCTCCTGTTGTTCCGCTTTGGGCGCCAGTTCGGCAAGGGCAGCTATCTCGTGATGCTGCGTCT
>JAQXRK010000256.1 GCA_029218485.1 bacterium
CCCCTCTTCCACACGGATGTATTGATCGGTCTGCTCATGCACCTCCAGGCCGATCTCGCCGCATGGCGGAATGCACATCAGCGTCATCTGCAAATGGTTCCCGGTCCACAGCGCCGTGCGAAACGCGGCGTTCTGCCGCGCAGTTCTGGAAACCGGGACCGCAAACGGCGCCGGTCCCCGATCGAACGCCAGATTGCGATGGGGAATGCCGTTCCCCCCGAATGAATTTCTGCGCATACCATTCTTCCTTTCCCTCTTAGGATATCTTGATACCGCATACTATGCCGGATGGGGCAGGTGCGTTCTTCTCCCATGCGGCGCATACGATGAGCGCTGTGCCGCTATGGTATCATGGTGTACATATTTGTCATCCATCTGGACAAAATATTTCTTTTCGGATATGGAAAATTACCATGTGTCGGAAATTTGCGTTCCGGCACGCATTTTTCGGTTGTGTGACAACCGCAATTCGATATAATGATTGGTATGAAAATAATGTCAAAGCAAATCGAGCAGCAAAACCAGAACAATATTTTAGAGTGCATCGAGCAGGCCGGGGAGATCTCCCGCGCGGGCGTTGCCAAGCAGCTGGGGCTCAGCCGCACCACGGTGTCGAGCGCCGTTGCGCGGCTGCTGGAGGCCGGGCTGGTGTGCGAGGCCGATCAGGCGGCCCCGTCTCAAAGCCGCGGACGCCCCGGCATCCCGCTGGCGCTGACCACGGACATCTGGTACGCGGCCGGAGCGGCGCTGATCGACAGCGAAATGCTGTTTGTGCTGACCGATCTGCGCGGCCATATCGTAGACAGGCTTGCCGTTCCGGTGCCGGACGGCACATCGGACGCGTTTCTCCACGCGCTATCGGACGGTTTTCAAACGATCATCGCCCGCTGTCCCGGCAGGCTTCTGCCGATGCTTGGCGTCGGTTCGCCCGGCATGATCAACCACGGCCGGATCCTCTGGGCATCCGATATGGGTTGGGAGAACATTCCGATCTCCGACCATCTGATGGATACGCTGGGCCTCCCCTCGACCGTGGTGAACCGCCACTGGGCAAGCTGTCTGAGCGAATATCACTTTGGCGTCGGCAAGGGCATCCAGAGCCTTATCTATGTGGGTATCAGCACCGGTATCGCGGCCTCCATCATCCTCGATGGCAAGCTGTTCACCGGCGCCTACCACAACGCGGGCGAGATCGGCCACACGGTGGTCAACCGAAACGGCCCGCGATGCAGCTGCGGCCGGCGCGGCTGTCTGCACGCAATCGCCTCCGAGCTGGCGCTGCGCAAGCATGTCAGCGAGTACTATATTGCCCATCCCGGCCCGGCCGCTGTGCCGGACCCGCTGTGGGCAACCGTTCAGGCGGGCGACCAGCCCGACATCCATTCCATCTGCCGCGCCGCAGCGGCGGGTCACCCAGTGGCGCTCTCGCAGCTGCAAACCGCGGCGCTGTATCTGGGGCTTTCGATCAGTAATCTGACCAGCATGTTCAACCCGCAGTGCGTCATCGTCGGCGGTTCTCTGATCGATCACGGCGGTAAGCTCCTGACCGATCTCATCATCGACAGCGTACGCGCACACGGCAGCGTCGACACGCTCGACGCGGTTGAAATCCGGCCCTGGTCGCTCGGCCGCTATTCCGGCGCGCTCGGCGCTGCGCGGCTGGTGCTCGATCAAAAGCGCACGCTGGCGACCGCCGTCATGCCGACCGAGGATAAGACCGGCCCCGCCTGAGCGCGCCGCATCCCGGCCGTCTCCCGGGAATGGAGCGATTGCCGCCGCGATTGGGCTGTTGTTTCGCTTTGGATGGCAGCATCAAGACATCCCAATGGATTCCAAAACATCGTCTGAAATCCCGAAACTTCATAAGAGCTGCATACTGCGGCCACTTTTTCAGCATGGAATGCAGAGGGTCGGGGCGGTCGCATGCGGGCGCCGGCCTTTTTCGCTATTCTCCGGTGCGCCGGATTCTGTAAAGGCGCCGAACGGGGCGGCTTGGATCTGAAGAAGGAGTCGTATGAAACT
>JAQXRK010000257.1 GCA_029218485.1 bacterium
GGCGATGCCTGCCGCGGCGGCCGCCACCGCCGTATAGAAGCCGCCGAGGCGCCGCTTCTGCAAAAGTGAAATCGCCGCGCCCGTCGCCGGCATCAGCAGCGCAAGCGCAAGCGTGTCCACGCCCACCGTCCCCTTGAGCAGGAACGGTACGGCGATGGCCGGCAGCAGCGGGAGAAGCCCCGCCGGCGTGCTGCCCGCAGCGCACAGGCCGGCGGCCATAAGCGCGGCCGCGAGCGGATACAGCAGCAGCCCCGCCGGATCGGCGCACGAAAACGCCACGCACAGCGCTCCCGTCAGCGCGGCGAAGAGCGCCGTCCACACCGGACGGACCGGACGCGGCGTTTTTTCCGCTTCTGGCTTTCCATCGATTGTCTGCCTATAAGAATCCATGACACCATTTTACAGCGGTTTACGCAAAAAATAAAGATGCAATTCCGTTCCCGCAGCGCCGCAGCGCAGAAAAACGGCGGCGTACGCCCGCGCACGCCGCCTGCAGTCCGTCCGTCGGAAAGCGGGCGCGACCGTTGTGCGGTTGATCAAAAGCAGATCGTGGGAGCGCCCGCCGAACCCGCCGGCGTGGCGGCGCAATGCGGACGGCGCCCCGATATCCGCAGCCGGTGTTTCCGTCTCAGCCCAGCACGGCCTTGCCGCCCATATACGGGCGCAGCGCCTCGGGCACCCTGACGCTGCCATCCGCCGTCAGGTTGTTCTCGAGGAACGCGATGAGCATGCGCGGGGGCGCAACGACGGTGTTGTTGAGCGTGTGCGCAAAGTAGTTGCCCTTCTCGCGGTTGCGGATGCGGATGCCGAGCCTGCGCGCCTGCGCGTCGCCGAGATTCGAGCAGGAGCCGACCTCGAAGTACTTCTGCTGGCGCGGCGACCAGGCCTCCACATCGACGCTCCTGACCTTCAGGTCGGCCAGATCGCCCGAGCAGCACTCGATCGTGCGCACGGGTATGTCGAGCGTGCGGAAGAAATCGACGCTGTTGTGCCAGAGCCGGTCGAACCATGCGGCGCTGTCCTCCGGCTTGCAGACGACGATCATCTCCTGCTTTTCAAACTGGTGGATGCGGTATACGCCGCGCTCCTCGATGCCGTGCGCGCCGACCTCCTTGCGGAAGCAGGGAGAATAGCTCGTGAGCATCTGCGGGAGCTGATCCTCCTCGAGGAACGTGTCGATGAACTTGCCGATCATCGAGTGCTCGCTCGTACCGATCAGGTACAGGTCCTCGCCCTCGATCTTGTACATCATGTTCTCCATCTCGGTGAAGCTCATCACGCCGTCCACCACGCCGCCGCGGATCATGAACGGCGGAATGCAGTAGGTGAAGCCGCGGTCGATCATGAAATCGCGTGCGTACGACAGGATGGCCGAGTGCAGTCGCGCGATGTCGCCCATGAGATAATAGAAGCCGTTGCCGCTGGTCTTTCTGGCGCTGTCGAGGTCGATGCCCGAGAGCTTCTCCATGATGTCCACATGGTACGGCACCGGGAAGTCCGGCACGACCGGCTCGCCGAAGCGCTCGCGCTCGACGTTCTGGGAATCGTCCCGGCCGATCGGCACTTCCGGATCGATGATGTTCGGGATCACGAGCATGCGCTTGCGGATCTCGGCCTCGTATTCCGTCTCCTTCGCCTCCAGCGCGGCCATCTCATCGGCCATGCTCTTGACCTGCTGCTTGGCCTCCTCGGCCTTGTCGCGCTCGCCGCGCGCCATCATGCCGCCAATCTGCTTGGAGATGACGTTGCGCTGGTTGCGCAGCTCGTCGCAGCGCGTCTTGGCGGCTCGGAACGCCGCGTCCAGCTCGATCACCTCATCGACGAGGACGAGCTTTTCGTCCTGATACTTCTTTTTGATGTTCTCGCGCACCACGTCCGGGTTCGTGCGGATCAGTTTGATATCGATCATCGGCTTACGCTTCCTTCGTCCTGATTTTTCTTCCTTTTTCTTTTGCGAAAGAAAAGGAAGCGGAAAAGAAAACCACTGCAATGGGGATATGCTCTTTGTTGATCTTCCTTCGCCGCTCCCGCGCCCGCCGCAGAACGGGCGGCGGGGAAAAGAGCGCTGCGGCAAAAACGGGCGGTCGTTTTCCCTCTCCTCTTTCGGAAGAGGAAAAGAGGGGGTTACATCCGCTCGGGCGCTTTGAGACCGACCAGATCGAGGCCGATCGCGATCACGCGGCGCGCGGCGTCGGTCAGCTTCAGGCGCGCGTTGCGCACGTTCGCCTCGTCCGCCATGATGCGCCGCTCATAATAGAAGCGGTTGAAGGTCTGGCAGATCGCCATCACCGCGCGGGAGACGAGGTACGGCTCGTTCTTCTCCATCGCCTCGGCCACGGCGTCCGGGAACGCGGCCAGCGCGGCGATGAGCGCGCGGCTCTCCGCATCGGTCAGCGCGCCGTAATCGATCTCGCCCTCGGGCTGCGCCTTGCGGAGCACCGAGCATGCGCGCGCATGCGTATACTGCGCGTACGGGCCGGTCTCGCCGTCAAAGTTCAGCACGGTGTCCCAGTCGAACACGACGTCCTTGATGCGGCCGTTGTACAGGCTGTTCCACACGAGCGCGCCGACGCCCACCTCGCGGGCGACCTCCTCGCGGTTCTCGAGGTTTGGGCTCTTCTCGGCCATGATCGCGCCGGTCTTGTCGATGGCCGCCTGCAGCACATCCCGCAGCTTGACCATATTACCCTTGCGCGTGGAGAACGCGCCCTCCGTGCCGGAGACCATGCCGAACGCCACGTGCTTCAAATCCTTCGCCCAGTCATAGCCCATCAGCTCGACGACCTTGAACCACTGCCTGAAGTGCAGGTCCTGCTGGTAGGCGACCACGTACAGGCACTTGGCGAAGTCGTAGGTGTCCTTGCGGTACAGCGCGGCGGCGATGTCGCGCGTGGCGTACAGCGTTGCGCCGTCGCTTCTGAGGATGATGCACGGCGGCATCTTGTATTCGGAGAGATCCACAATCTGCGCGCCCTGGTCGAGCTTCAGCAGGCCCCTCTCCTTCAGCTCGTCCACCACGCGGTCCATCTTGTCGTTATAGAAGCTCTCGCCCGCGTAGCTGTCGAAGCGGATGCCCATGAGGTCGAACACCCGCTGCACCTCGGTGAGCGTGATCTCCTTGAACCAGTTGAACAGCGCCATGGCCTCGGGATCGTTGTCCTCAATCCTCTTGAACCATGCGCGCGCCGCCTCGTTGAGCGACTCGTCGTTCTCCGCCTCCTGATGGAAGCGCACGTACAGCTTGACCAGCTCGTCCACGCCGCCCCGCTCGATCGTCTCGCGGTCGCCCCACGCCTTGTAGGCGTAGATCATCTTGCCGAACTGCGTGCCCCAGTCGCCCAGGTGGTTGATGCCCACGCTGTGGTAGCCCATATGGTTGTAGATGCGGTAGAGCGCGTTGCCGATGACCGTGCTCGGCAGGTGGCCGATATGCAGGGGCTTGGCGATATTGACAGAGGAATAGTCGATGCAGACATTCCGCCCCGCGCCGATGTCGCTGCCGCCGTAGCGGCTGCCCTCCCGGTCGATGCGCTCGAGCACCGCTCTGGCCTGCGCGGCGCGGTCGAGCGTAAAGTTGACGTATGCGCCGGCCGTCACGGCCTTCTCCACGCCCTCCGGCAGCTTCACGGCCGCGGCCAGATCGGCTGCGATCAGCGGCGGCGCCTTGCGCAGCGCCTTCGCCAGCTTGAAACACGGAAACGCAAAGTCGCCCAGCTCCGGGTTCGGCGGCGTTTCGAGCATGCCGGCGATCTCCTCCGCGGGCAGCTGCGCGGGCGCCGGAAGCGCTGCGGCGACCGCCGCAGCGATCAGATTTCTGAAGTCCATAGGTGTTTCCCACTCCCAATTTGATACTGAATAATTCATTATAGCAGAGAAGCCGCGCCTTGTTAAGAGACAGATTCTGCGGGATGCAAAATCCGGTGCCGCCATGCCCCGGCCACGCCCGCGCCCGTTATGCTCTCATGTCGCCTTCGCTCTCCACCGGGGATCGACCGCGGGTGCAGAAAGGCGTGCGCCTCCCGGCACCTTCATGCGGCGACCCGGCGCTCACTCCGCCGCCGGCCGGCGGAACGTTTCGCCGCAGAGCGGGTTTTTGACGTGCGCATGGATCCAGGCGCACACATGGTCGGCAAACTTGACCGTGGCCGGGCCCACATTGTCCATGGCGCGCATCGCAAGCCCGATCGTCCGGCTGCCTGGGATGTCCAGCTCGCGCACGGCAAGGCCGCCCGAGCGGCCGGTGAGCAGCAGCTCGGGCACGATGCTCATGCCGAGCCCGTTGGCCACCATGGCGATGATCGCGTAATCGTCCCGCGTGTAGAACTTGATGTTCGGCTTCACGCCCGCCGCCTCCAGCGCCATGCGGATATCCTGCGCGGAGCTCTCCGGCAGGCTGATGAACGGCTCGTGCGCGGCCTGCCGGATCGGGAACCGCTTCTCGCGCGCCAGCCGGTGCCCGCGCGGCAGAATCGCCAGCAGCCGGTCCTCGACGAGCGGCGTGCACAGATAGGCGCCGTCGAACGGCATGCGCACAAAGCCAAGATCGACCTCGTGGCCGTACAGCCAGTTCTCGACATCATAATAGTCGCCGTTCATGAGCTTGAACTCGATGTGCGGATACTCCTGCTGGAACGACTTGATGATCCCCGGCAGCCAGTGCACCGCGACGCTCGTGAACGCGCCGATGCGCACCGTGCCCGCATCCAGCCCGTGCAGCGCCGCGACCGTCTGCCGGAGCTGTTCGTGATCGGAAAGCAGCGTGCGCATCACGGGCAGGAGCCGTTCGCCCGCGTCCGTCAGGTGCACGCCCGCGCGGTTGCGGGTGATGAGCCGGAGTCCCAGTTCCTTTTCGAGCGAGAGCAGCATGTGGCTGACCGCGGACTGCGTATAGCCCAGCGCCGCGGCTGCCGCGGACAGGCTGCCCGTATCCACAATCCGTAAAAAGGCTTCATATTTGGCGAGGCTCACGCGCGCATCCTCCCATCGATTTTTGAAGATTTTTTATATTATACATGAATCTTTTTCATGTGTGAAGCGATTTTGCGGCGTTTTGGTTGAAACCGCGACGAATCGATACTATAATGTGCCGCAAACGCAAACAAAACGACAAATGGAGCGGTTTATTCATGGTTTTCAGTGAGATCATCGTGTTCCTGCTGTACCTGGCGTTCATGCTGGGCATCGGCGTATACTTCTTCCTGCACTCTGCCGGCAAGGGCGACAAGGAATATTTCCTCGGCGGCCGCAGCATGGGACCGTGGGTCACGGCGATGAGCGCGCAGGCGTCCGACATGAGCGCCTGGCTGCTCATGGGTCTCCCGGGCAGCATCTTCGCCTGGGGCATGGGGCAGGTCTGGATCGCCATCGGCCTTGCGCTGGGCACGGCCGTCAACTGGATCTTCGTGGCCGCGCGCCTGCGCCGGTTCTCCAAGGCGTCCAACGATTCCATCACGCTGCCGCAGTATCTGACCAACCGCTTTGCGAGCACCAATCCGGCGCTCAAGATCGTGTGCGCCATCGTGTTCCTGATCGCGTTCACGGTCTATGTGGCGTCCGCGTTCGTGGCGGGCCGTTCGGTGCTCACCGCGATCATCCCCTCCCTCGACCCGATGCTCGCGATCGCCATCTTTGCCGTGATCGTGCTGCTGTACACGTTCCTCGGCGGCTACAAGGCCGTCTGCTGGACGGACTTCTTTCAGGGCATGCTGATGCTCGTGGCGCTGCTGTCCGTACCGATCGTGATGGCTGCCATGGGCCGCTTCGGCGATGCCGCCCTGTACGACGCGATCAACGGCGCGGCATTCACGACGAATCTGTTCAGCGCGAGCTGGACGGATATCGTGACCGGGCTTGCGTGGGGTCTCGGTTACCTCGGCATGCCGCATATCCTCGTGCGGTTCATGGCCATTGAGAAGCCCTCCATGGTCAAAAAGTCCGCCACGGTCGCGCTCGTCTGGCTCGTGCTCACGCTCGGCGCAACGGTGCTGATCGCGCTCTTCGGCCGCACCTGGCTCATGAGCGACGGCACGGCGCTGGCCACGCTGCTCATCCCCGCCGACCGCAACATGGTGTTCATCCGCATCGTGCAGGATCTGTTCCCGGGCGTGGTCACCGGCCTGCTGCTCGCCGCCATCATCGCCGCGTCGATGAGCACGGCCGACTCGCAGCTGCTGGTCGCCGCATCCTCGTTCACGAGCGACCTGTACCAGCCGCTCATCCGCAAGAACAAGGCCTCCAATACCGAAATGCTCTGGGTGGGCCGCATCGTGGTCGCCGCGGTTGCCGTCGTCGCGTTCTTCATCGCGACCAGCGGCGGCGAATGGGCGAACGACATCATGAACATGGTCGAGAACGCCTGGGGTCTGTTCGGCGCCGCGTTCGGGCCGGTTGTGCTCCTGTCGCTGTTCTGGAAGCGCTTCAACTTTGCGGGCGCTCTCGCGGGCATCATTGCCGGCGCGGCGGGGGATATCGCCTGGCTTCTGCTGTTCACCTCCACGATCTCGGAGGCCGCCGTGTTCAACACGAATATCTATGAGATTCTGCCGGGCTTCGTATTCGGCCTGATCGTCGCCGTG
>JAQXRK010000258.1 GCA_029218485.1 bacterium
AGGGCACAGCGGGAGGAACTGCCGGCGCAGCAGCGGCCCGGGGTGACGCCGCGCGCTGCGGCAGGGGGAGGCGCACAATATGCAAAAGCGGATGTCGCAGCTCAAGACGGAGCGGCTTCTTCTCAAGCCCTATGAGAAATGCGACCGGGAGGCCATGCTCTCCCTGCTGTACAACGACGAGATCCGGCAGACCTTTATGCTCCGGATTTTCAAATGGAACAGGAGGCGGCGGCCATGTGGCTGCGCCTCAAAGCATGGTCGCTCTCCGACCGGCACTTCGAGTATGGCATCTACCGGCAGGGGCGGCTCATCGGCTTCATCAACGATGTGGAGATGGACGGCGACCGGATCGAGCTGGGCTATGTGATCCACCCGGACAGCAAAAACCGCGGCTATGCAACGGAGGCGCTCGCCGCGGCGATGGAAGAATTGTTCAGAATGGGCTATGCCGTCGTTCAGACAGGGCTGTTTGAGGGGAACGATGCCAGCCGGCGGGTGATGGAGAAGTGCGGCATGCACCGGATCGAGCGGACGGAGACGATCGCATACCGGGGAGAAAACCGGCGGTGCATCTATTTTGAAAAGCGCCGCCCAAATGCCACATGAGCGTGCGCCGCTGCGGCTGCCTGCACGATACGGCGATGGGCGAATACCAACCGGACGCCATCGGCGCGCGCTGCGTTGATACGAATGCGCCCGGGTTATCCTCTGCGGACGGGCGCTGTGCGTTTGCCGGTGTACAGAATGTCGTGCGCGACCGGCGTATAGAACAGCCGCTCGATCTCATCCCGCGCGCGCGTCTGGCCGAGGATCCACATCAGCTTGGTGACGACCGCCTCGGTCGTCATATCGTAGGCCTCGAGCACGCCGGCGGCGCCCTTGAGATGATAGCCCACCTGATAGACGCCAAGATCGCTGCCCTCGCTCTGGACCTGCGTGGTCATGACGATCGTCTTGCCGCGCCCGGCCGCATCGGCGATGCATTCCAGAAAACCGCCCGCGGTCGGCACGCCGCCGACGCCATAGCTCTCGATGATGACCGCGTCGCTCACCGAAAGCAGAAACTCGAGCTGCGCGGCGCCCGCGCCGGGGATGAGCTTCATGAGCGATACGCGGTCGCAAAGCGCGTCATAGAACACGGGCTCGTTCGCCTTTGGCTCGCGGATGTATTGGAGCAGCTGGCCGTCGCAAAGCGCTGCAAGCTCAGGGTAGTTGATGCTCGTGAACGCGTGAAAGCTCTTGGTGCGCACCTTGCGGGCGCGTGTGCCGAGGATGACCTTGCCGTCAAACACGATCTGCACGCCGGTGGCATCCGGTGAGCAGGCGTACAGGAATGCGTCGAGCAGGTTTGTCTTGGAGTCGGTGATCTCGCGGTCGATCGGCTTCTGCGCGCCGGTGAGCACGATGGGCTTGGGCGATTGCTGCACCAGATAGGAGAGCGCCGCCGCGGTATAGGCCATCGTGTCCGTGCCGTGCAGGATGACAAAACCGTCGCAATCGTCGTAGCGGCTGCGCAGCGCACGTGCGATCATCAGCCAGTGCGCCGGTGTCATGTTCGTGCTGTCGATGCGGCAGACCTCGAGCGTTTCAATATCGCAGACGTCCGAAAGCGCCGGCAGAAAGCGCAGGATATCCTCCGGGCGCAGGCTGGGCGCGAGCCCCGTGCCGTTCGCCTGCGAGGCGATGGTGCCGCCGGTCGCGATCATGCAGATGCGTTTTTTCATGCCATCCTCCGCTGGTTGTTTGCTGGTTTTAGCATACCACGCCCTGCGCCGTCTTACAATGGGAAGATGGCGCCCTCGTTTGACACGGCCGGACAGGACCGATATAATAATGGCCGATAGCTTAGCGGAAGCCTGGGCCGGGGGGAACGGGGACGGCCCGGTTCAGAAAGGGGAGGTGCGGTTCCATGACCCATTTCAAGCATCCTTCGCCTGCGCAGATCGTCATCGCGGGCTTTCTGGCGCTCATCCTGATCGGGACGCTGCTGCTCATGCTGCCCATCGCCAGCCGCACCCGGGAGGCGACGCCGTTTTTTGACGCGCTGTTCACCGCGACCTCCGCAACGTGCGTGACCGGTCTGGTGGTGTTCGATACGGCGACCCACTGGTCGGCGTTCGGGCAGGTCGTGCTCCTGCTGCTCATTCAGATCGGCGGTATGGGCGTGGTCACGATGGCCATCGCCGTTTCACTGTTTACGGGTAAGCGCATCGGCATCGGACAGCGGTATCTCATGCAGGAGTCGATTTCGGCCCCGCAGGTGGGCGGAATTGTGCGCATGACGGGCTTCATTCTGCGCGCAACGCTGCTGTTCGAGCTGCTGGGGACCGCGGTACTGGCGTTTCGGTTCTGCGCCAGGCCCGAGCTGGGCTTTTTCAAGGGACTCTGGTACGCGCTGTTCCACTCCGTTTCCGCGTTTTGCAACGCCGGGTTTGATCTGATGGGCTCGGCTGAAGCGCCCTGCGTCTCCCTGACGGGGTTTGTGGGCGATCCGGTGGTCAACATTGCGATCATGCTGCTCATCGTCATCGGCGGCATCGGCTTCTTTGTCTGGCACGATGTGTATACCAATCATCTGCATTTTCGCGCCTATCGGCTGCAGACGAAGGTCGTTCTGGTGACAACGCTCGCGCTCATCGCGCTGCCGGCGCTGTTCTTCGCGTTCCAGACGTTTGCCGGCCCCGAGTGGGCGAGCCTGACGGGCGGCGAGCGCGCGCTGGCCGCCGTGTTCCAGTCGGTCACGAACCGCACGGCCGGGTTCAATACGGTCGATCTGACGCAGCTGTCCGGTGCGGCGGTGCTGGTCATGATTCCGCTCATGCTCATCGGCGGTTCGCCCGGCTCGACGGCCGGCGGCATGAAGACCACGACGCTTTCGGTGTTTCTGCTGTCCGTGCGCGCGGCATTTCGCCGCAAGGAGAGCGTGCAGTGCTTTGGCAGGCGGCTGCAGCCGGAGGCGCTGCGCAACGCCGCCGCAATCGGCAGCCGGTATCTGCTGCTGTTCTTCGGCGCGGGACTGCTCCTGTGCTGTGTGGACGGCGTGGCGGTGCGGGACGCGCTGTTTGAAGCGGCGTCCGCGGTCGGTACGGTCGGCCTTTCCATGGGCATTACGGCAGGACTGAGCCGGGTTTCCCAGCTGGCGCTGATCCTGCTGATGTATTTTGGCCGCGTCGGCGGCCTGACCCTGCTCTACGCGGTTGCGGGCGGCTATGCGCCGGTACCCGCGCAGATGCCGCAGGAGAAGATTACCATCGGCTGAGAAAGGGGAAGAGCATGGCAAAAAAGAAATCGATTCTGCTGGTCGGCATCGGCCGGTTCGGCCGCCACATGGCCATCAAGCTGCAGGAGCTGGGCCATGAGGTTTGGGCGGTCGATCAGAGCGAGGAGCGCGTCAACGATGTGCTGCCGTATGTGACCAACGCGCAGATCGGCGATACCTGCAGCGAAGCGTTCATCGCTTCGCTCGGCGTGCGGGATTTTGACGTGTGCGTCGTTACCATCGGGGACGATTTTCAAAGCTCCCTCGAGACCACTGCGCTGCTCAAGGAATGCGGCGCAAAGTATGTCGTCTCCCGTGCCAGCCGCGAGGTGCACGCCAAGTTCCTGCTCCGGAACGGCGCGGACGAGGTGGTGTATCCCGAAAAGGAGATGGCCATCCGCGCCGCGGTGCGCTACAGCTCCGAAAACGTGTTCGACTACATTCGCCTGAACGACGAGTATTCGATCTATGAAACCGCGGTGCCGGAATCGTGGATCGGCCGGTCGATCATCGAGCTGGGCGTGCGCCAGAAGCACCGCATCAGCATTTTGTCCATCAAGCGCGGCGAGGAGCTCGAACCCATGCCGCGGCCGGAATATGTGTTCGATGGCAGCGAGCGCATTCTCATCCTCGGCGACAACCGCGATATCCGCAGGTTCATCGATTTTTGACCTGCTGCCGCACAAACCGCTTGACAGGCGCGTTGCGGCGGGGGTAAACTGGTTGCAGTAAACCATAGAGGTGGCTGTTTGGAGACTGTTCTGTAAGGAACGCAAATACACAGGAACAACCGTGCGGTAGGGGGAAGCCCCAACCGTCTGGCTTGTTGTATGCATTCTCTGAACGGCCCGGCACTGGATTCGACTGCACGGCTGTTTGGCCGTGCAGTTTTTCTGTGGTTTGCGTTCCCTTTTTGTGTACATCCGACAATCAACGACAGAACAGAAAGGAAACATTGATATGAAATACCTGAAAAGCGAACGATACATGACCCAGCGCTATCTCGACAAAATCATGGGGCCGAATCCCGTGAAGCTGACTGAGGAGCTGCTGCAAAACCACGCGATCGCGCCCGGCGCGCTGGTGATGGATCTCGGCAGCGGGCAGGGGCTGACCTCCGTGTTCCTCGCGCGGGAGTACGGCTTCCGCGTGATCGCTGCGGATCTGTGGAGCGACCCGACGGAGAACCGGCGCTTCTTTTCGGAGGAGGGGCTGACGGACGCGCAGATTCTGCCCATCCATGCGGATGCGAACGCGCTGCCGTTTGCGCACGAAACGTTCGATGCGGTCGTTACGACCGATTCGTACAACTACTTTGGCAGGGACCCGTCGTATTTGGGCAAGCGGCTGCTGCCGTTCATCAAGCACGGCGGGCTGCTCTACATCGCGATCCCCGGCATGCGGCGCGACTGCCACGACGATCTGCCCCCGGAGCTGTTGCTCTCGTGGACGCCGGAGCAGATGGAGTATATGCACGACGCGGCATGGTGGCGCGCACTGATCGGGTCGACGCCCGGCATTTGCGATCTGAGCGTGACGGAGATGGAGGGCAACGAGGAGGTCTGGAACGACTGGCTCGCCTGTGACAACGAATACGCCGCCGGCGACCGGCGGGCGATGGAGGCGGGTGCGGGCAAATACCTGAACTTCCTTTCCATCGTGCTGCGGCGCGAGTAACAACCCCGGCACCATGCGAACGCCGCGGCTCATCTGAGCCGCGGCGTTCGCCATTTCCATACCTGCCGCCTATCCGCGGCAACCGGCTGCGCTCCTGCATTCCCGCGCTGCCTGCGCCCAAATGCCGACACTTCTGCCCGCCTGCGCCGCGGCGGCGCTCCGACTACCATCCGTTCGCTGCAGCGGATGGACAAACAGCGGGCAGGGGAGCCGGATGAACCGTTGCCTGCAGGATCTACCGTTATTCGATTTGGTGCGTTTGAATCTCCGGCGGGTGGGTTGTATAATGGAATTGAGCGAAGGGATTGCGATGAACGATTATGCATTCGGCAACTATCTTTATGAGCTGCGTCGCCGCGCGGGCCTGACCCAGAAGGAGATGGCGCAGCAGCTGGGGGTCACGAATAAGGCGGTATCGAAGTGGGAAACCGGCAGATCAAAGCCGACTACGAATGCGCTGAGAAAGATGGCGGTGCTCTTCGGTATCTCGGTGGAGAAGCTGCTGGAGAACAGAGGAGGAGCGAGACATATGGACATCACCAAGATCGTGATCACCGGCGGCCCGTGCGCGGGAAAAACAACCGCCATGAGCTGGATACAGAGCAACTTCACAAAGCGGGGCTATACGGTTTTGTTTGTCCCGGAAACGGCAACGGAGCTGATCACCGGCGGCGTTGCGCCGTGGACCTGCGGCAGCAATGCCGAGTACCAGAAGTGTCAGATGAAGCTCCAGCTGGAAAAGGAGCGGGTCTTTGAGCAGGCCGCTGCAACGATGCCGGTCGATAAAGTGCTGATCGTCTGCGACCGTGGGTTGCTGGACAACAAAGCGTATATGACGGAGCTGGAATTCTCCTGCGTGCTGTCAGCGCTGGACTGTAATGAGGTGGAACTGCGGGATGCGTACGACGCGGTGTTCCATTTGGTGACCGCGGCGAAGGGGGCCGAGCGGTTCTATACCACCGCCAACAACGCCGCCCGAACCGAGACCGTGGAGCAGGCGGCCGAGCTGGATGACCGGCTGATTGCCGCATGGACGGGCCACCCCCATCTGCGGATTATCGATAATGCGACAGACTTTGAGGAGAAGCTCAAGCGCCTGATCGCCGAGATGTCGGCTTTTCTGGGAGAGCCGGAGCCGCTGGAAATTGAACGGAAGTTTTTGATCGGATATCCGGATGTTTCCGCTCTCGAAAAGCTCCCCAATTGCCAGCGCGTGGAGATCATTCAAACCTACCTGCACGCCGCCGGGGGAGAGGAATCCCGCGTGCGCCAGAGGGGCATGGACGGAAACTATATCTACACCCAAACCACAAAGCGGAAGGTGACCGGATGCAAGCGGATAGAGGTGGAGCGGAGGCTTTCGAAGGACGAATATCTGCGCCTGCTGATGGATGCGGATGTGTCCTGCCGCCCCATTCGCAAGACCCGGTACTGCCTGACATATGACAATCAGTATTTTGAGATCGATGTGTATCCATTTTGGCAGGATAAAGCCATACTGGAGATCGAGCTCGGCAGCGAAGAAACCCCCATTCGTTTTCCTGAACATATCCGGGTGACCCGGGAGGTAACCGAAGACGAGTCCTACAAAAATGCATCCCTTGCAAAGGCATTCCTGTGAGGAAAGGAGCCGCGCTTATGACGACGAAGAAACTCTGCATCACTGCAATGGGCATTGCACTCTTTGTAGTTTTATCCCTTTGTCTGCAGGTTCCGGTGTTTGAGAACTACTATTTGTGCCTCGGCTATGTGTCCATGATGGTTTTCTGTTTTTATTTCGGTCCGCTCAGCGGCATGCTGGTGGGGAGTCTGGGCGTTGTTCTGTACTGCCTGCTGATCCATGGCACGCGGGGCATGCCGGGATGGGCCATCGGCAACCTTGTGATCGGATGCGCGGTGGGTCTCACTTGCAAATGGGGACTGCATATCAAAAACGCATGGCGCAGGCACGCCGTTTTCGCAGGCGCGATCATTGTGTCGACAGCGGTGGGAATCCTGGGCATCCAATCTGTCGTGGAAGTGATGCTCTATGCGCAGCCGATGCTGCTGAGAATCTCGAACAATATCTATGCGTTTGTTGCCGATGCGGCGGTCATGGTGCTCAGCCTTCCGATATGCGAGGCGATCAAAGCGGTTATGTACAGGCCTTTCCCGAAGAGATCATGGGATAGGAGGCGGATATCATCGCTCGTGCTGGTCTAAGCGCGGGACTGCCCCTGCTGCCCTGCGGATGGCTGCGCCTGAAGAAAGCCACAGAAATGGCAGCAACAGGATCAGGACAGATCAAAGAAGAACACATCCTCAAATTTCTTGTCCAAAGCGATGCATATGATCAGAGCGAGCTTGGCGGTAGGGCTGAATTGCCCCGTTTCAATGGAGCTGATGGTGTTTCTGGATACGCCCACCATCTCTGCCAGCTTGGACTGCGACAGGCCCTGCTCCGCCCGGAGCTCCTTCAATCTGTTTTTGAGTACGAGTTCGTTTTCCATAGGCTGTGTTAAAGAATGGTGGAAGCCGAGAACAACCCGTAGATATGTACGGCAGAAAACAGCAGTACTACAGCGGTATAGCAGATGGCGACGAACAATTCGTGCTTTTTGTGAAGCTTTGCATATTTGACCCAGAAGCCGGCCAGTGGCATAGCAAATACAACCGCATACAATCCGTAGTTCATTCCGCCGCCGGTGAAAATCTGAATCACAAAGAATGCCGTTGCCAGTATGGCCGCGGCAATGCAGGCATACCGATTGCCCTGAACGACAACTTCTTTCTCGTAAACATCCTGATTCTTGTTTTCCTTCCTGCTGGCTGCCAGAATTTCTTCTCTGTTCATCGTTGTTGACTTCCATGCCAAGTTATCTTTGCAACGCTATTTTAACGCTGCCAAGTTAACTTGTCAATAGATTAGCAAAGTTTTCTTTGCAAAAAGTGGGAGCGCGGGATTTGAGAACGATCGGGCGGCAGCACGGATGTTTCCAAACAAGCAGGAAAAGCCGCATCCCTTCCCCGCATCTTTGCGGCGGTCTGCACGCCCGATCCCATGCGCTTGGCCGAAAAAGCGGAACCCTTTCGCGCGGGAAGCGGGATGGCGCCCACCGGGGCAGGGGAATGTGTCGATGGATCGCACGGCTATTGGGAAGCCCATGCGCGTTTGAACGGACAGGGCGTCCGAAAAGCTTATTCGTAGTACTTGTCAATGCCGCCAAATCCCGCAATCCGCTGGTTGGCCCTTGTTTTGCTGAGAAAATTCTGGAGCCGCTTTTGAAACTCCGCAGGGCGGTTCCGCGCCGCATCGATATAGGCGATTCGGATTCTCTTGTAGGGCTCGGGAAACGCA